>JANPPH010000408.1:0-3326 GCA_031428395.1 Gammaproteobacteria bacterium | reverse complement strand
GTTGGCGCAGGTATGTTTGGTTATAACCTAAAAGCCGCGATTGATGACTTCAAGCTGAACGACGACTCCGAAGTCTTTATTATTGACGACAATGGCAAACAAGAGCTCACCACTAAAGACAATATGTTCACGTCATTGAAGCTTAGCTTGCCAGAGCCAGGCAAGAGTGTGCTGGAGGTCAGCCAAGTTGACGACAAAGTGTATAGCGTAGTCGCCCAGCCGGTAAATGATCCAGACAATAAGCCCTTAGCAACGTTAGTCAGCGTGAATGACTACACAGAAAGCTTCCAGCAACAACAATCGTTTAGTGTAGCCTCCTACATCGCAATCGCAGTAATGCTTGGGATGACTTTTGTCGGCCTCTATTGGTACATGAACCGCGCATTCCGGCCGTTACAGACTGTCATTGCGGGCATGAATGCTATTGCTGCAGGCGATCTCACCGCCCGCTATGAAGCGAAGTCGGACGATGAAATTGGCCAGTTGTTGGGTGCCATGAAGTTAATGGTAGAAAAACTCCAGGAAATAGTTTCGCAGATCACGGGCTCGACGTCACACCTATCTGCTTCCGCAGAGGAATTGGCAACCATTACCATCGGTACCAACGAAAGCATTAAACGGCAGCAGTTTGAAACTGAACAAGTGGCAACATCCACCAATGAAATGGCCGCGACTGTTCATGAAGTTGCGGTCAGTACGCAACAAGCAGCCGATGCCACTAAAAAGGCCAATGCTGAAGTCGTGACGGGTAAACATGTTGTGAGTCAGACCATGGATGCTATTGACAGCCTTGCGAGGGAAATTGAAACCGCTGCAACGGTTATCCAAAAACTTGAAACTGATTCCGAAAACATCGGTGTCGTACTTGATGTTATTAAAGGCATTGCTGAACAGACCAATCTGTTGGCGCTTAATGCCGCCATTGAAGCTGCGCGTGCTGGCGAACAGGGCCGCGGTTTTGCGGTTGTCGCAGATGAAGTTCGCACTCTCGCGAGCCGTACGCAAGAATCGACACGCGAGATTCAGGCCATGATTGAGCGTCTGCAAAGCGGTGCCGAAGAAGCTGTAAAGGTCATGGAGAAGAGCCGTGCGCGCGCCAAAACCAGCGTTGAACAGGCTGCCAAAGCGGGAACGTCATTGGAAACAATCACCCAGGCTATCGACACGATCGTCAACATGAACACACACATCGCCAGTGCCGCCGAAGAACAGAGTGCAGCAGCCGAAGAAATAAATCGCAATATTTCCAGTATTAGCCAAGCGGTGGATCAAACAGCGCAAGGCTCGCAACAGACCTTTACTGCCAGCGAAGAATTAGCCAAACTCGCCACGGAATTGCAAGGCATCGTCTCCCAATTCCGCGTATAGGCGGCATCTAGACTCGCGTTAAAAAAGGCGAGCAACTAAACTTAAATCCCCTCTCTTGTTATAAAGAGAGGGGATTTTTTGTTTCCGCTCTAGGGCACCTCTAATAATTCGTCATTCCCGCGAAGGCGGGAATCCAGAATTTTTAAACAAACTATAAATCAATAACTTATGGATTCCCGCCTTCGCGGGAATGACGGGAATTTGAATTTTTAGAGGTGCCCTAGAGCAACATTTAACCCAAATTTTCCATTAGGCTCGTCGCGAGGGTGCGCAAGGTGCTGAAGAGGGGCGAGAAAAGAAGAAAAACAATCGGAGGCGTAGTCACTCTACGGTGACAGACTGTTTTTCTTCTTTTCTCGCGCAGATTCAGTGCTTTGTGCGGCCGCAGTAGAGTGCTAATGGAAAATCTGGGTTAAAGAACCGAGGGAGCGATGAAAGGCACGGACGACTATATCACTAGCTTTCAAGCGCTTGATAAGCGGCCAATAATTTCGGCGCTTCGTATTGCCACTCCAATTCATTAACGACCCTCGCTCGACCATACTCGCCCATTTTTTGGCGCAATTGCGGGTGATCGAGGAGATGAACAATTTTTTGCGCCATATCAATATGATCATTGCGCTTAGCATACAGCGACGCTTCTTGCGCCGAGAATCGACCTTCGGTGAGATCGAATTGCACGATCGGCTTACCTATGGCCATATACTCCATAATTTTATTCATCGTTGATTTATCATTCATCGTGTTCGCAATATCGGGATTAACACAAACATCCGCCGTATTAAGTACTTCTAATAACACTTGATCTGGCACTCTACCCGTAAAAGTAACATGGTTTGCTAGGCCTAATGAAGCAGCATATTGACGCATTTCATTCAACGATGTGCCGCCGCCTACCAAACAAAAATGCACGTCCTCACGCTGCAATGTACCGATGATGTACTGAGCGGCGCGCAACAAATAGTCTATGCCTTCCTGTTTACCCATGACACCCACATACCCGATCAAAAACGTGCGGCCCTGCTTCCACTTCTTAACTGGAGCCATGAGTTTTAAGCGTTCTAAATTTGGCCCACTCCGCACCACAAAGACACGATTTGGCTTAACCGAGCCCCGTTCTATTGCAATCTGCCGATAAGAGTCATTGGTACTGATCGTGACGTTGGCGGTCTTAAACGTTAAACGCTCTAGCAACGTCAATAATTTGTAAAAACCATCTCGCTTGCCAAATTTTGCCTCATAGAGCTCTGGATTGATATCGTGATGATCGAAGATAAACTTCTTGCCCATAAGCTTGAAAAATAGGCCTAACAAAAAAATCATATCTGGCGGATTGCATGCATGAATGACATCAAATCCACGCGTAAACATTATGCGCAATGCCAAGCTAAACTCCCAAAAGAGCGCCCAGCCGTATTCAAGAAAGTAACCGAAGGCACCCGACGCCTCTAAGGGTAAGGGATGGCGATAGATATAAATCCCATCAATTACCTCATGGCGTTTCTCGTAGCCTTTGCCGACGGGGCATATTATTGATACCTCATAGCCGGCCTGCACCAAGGTGGTCGCTTCTTGCCACACCCTGCGATCAAAGGGGACGGGCAAATTTTCTACAATAATGAGGACTTTTGAGTATCTACCAGCAGATGCCATCATATTTCCCTTCCCTGCTTACACCATCACCGATCCTAACAAGATCGACCAGCACTTGCTGATCTCCCAACCGCGGGCCAACACTGCGAAACTCGTCATCGCCATTCGCCACCACGATCGTGTCGGCGTGATCGAGCACCGAATCGAGATGGTCAACCATTAACGTGGAAATGTGAGGAATTTGGTTCATGATGTAATCGCGATTTGCCCCCACTAAACTCGCAATATTCACATTACGATCGTATATACGCATATCAAAACCCTTACCAATTAAGCGCTCCACTAACTCTACGGTCGGGCTCTCG
>JANPPH010000407.1:0-2755 GCA_031428395.1 Gammaproteobacteria bacterium | reverse complement strand
TTCTATTAGCACTCTACTGCGGCCGCACAACGCACTGAATCTGCGCGAATTGATGGGTATATCTTTACCGGCCAAATGATAGGGCTTGCCTTTGCCGTTCCAATTTTCATCGAGATGACGAATGCCACCGGCAACGTTTTGGTTGAATCCTAGTTGAAGGGCGATATTAGAGCCACGCTCACAGCGAGTGGCCACCAATTCTGTGGCCAACTCCTCGCCGTGAGCGGCGAGATTCCACCAAGCGAGTCGACTCTTAGCTATGTCGGCCTACTAGGAGAAGTTCTTAACGGAAGACGGCCACTGAAAAATTGGTTTTCTTAGTCTTTTTCTTGCACCCCCGTAGATGCTGCCGAGCACTGGAGGGCTTTGAGGAACTCCCTCAAAGCCTGAAGCGCACAGGGCACCCGCAGGGCTGCATCTCCGGGGCGGTTTTTCTTTTGGTTACTTGTCTTTGTGCCGCCCACAAAGAAAAGTAACTCGCCTTCGGGTGCGAGAACCCGATTAAATAACATCATGGCCGTAGGCCATTTCAAACCTACGGTGATGGTTGGTATTGCCAATCGTCAAACACTTTGCAAAGTCTGTAGCGGTGGCTTATTTGCGATGAAACGCGTACCCAGCCACCCTGCAAGTCCAACCCCACATACGCCGCCAACGATGCCCGTAATCCACAACATCGGATTAAACGTAAATGGGAGATGAAATACATAGTGCGCGAGCGCATAAGACAGGCCGGTCGCGACGGCGGCGGCAACTGAGCCTGCTAATAGCCCTATGCCTGCAAATTCCGCGATAAGTCCACGCAGCAATTGTCCGCGCTGGGCGCCTAAGGTGCGCAGAATTGCGCCTTCCTGAATACGTTCATCGAGCGTTGCCTGAATGGCGGCGTACATGACGGCGAGTCCGGCCAGTAGCGTAAACACAAAGACAAAATCCACTGCCATGCTAACGCGTTCAATAATTTGCCTAACTTGATCCATGATGGCCTCGACATCAATAACCGTGATATTGGGAAATTGCTTTAACAATGACGACAACACCTCCGTGCGTTCCTTCGGCAGATAAAAACTGGTGATGTAGCTAGCGGGATAGCTATTGAGTGCGCCGGTGGGCGCGATAACAAAGAAATTGGGCCTAAATGTATCCCAACTCACTTTACGAAAATTGGTAACTCTGGCTTCGAATTCGTTGTCCGCAATAACATAACGCAGCGAGTCGCCTAAGCGTAAATGCAAAGTTTCTGCGATGCCTTTTTCTACCGATAACACCGCAGAACTATCACCAGGTTGCCACCATTTTCCCGCCACAATTTCATTATCAGGCGCCAGGTCTTGTGACCAAGATAAATTAAATTCTCTTGTGACTAACGCGCGCGCATGGTCGTCTTCGTAGCGTTGCGGTGTCACAGGCTCACCGTTGATTGCCACCAATCGCGCTCGCACCATGGGGTATACGCCTGGCTCGGCAAAACCCTGGCTCTTCAAAAACTGCGTCAATGCATCGACTTGTTCGGGTTGGATGTTAATAAGAAAACGGTTGGCGGTATCAGGCGGAAGGCGATTTTTCCAATCAGCCATCAAATCGCTGCGTACGAAGGTCAGCAACAACAAGGCCATAATACCAAGACCAAAAGCCAATATTTGCGTCATGCTTCCGCCAGGACGGCGGAAAATATTGGCAATACCAAAGCGCCAACCCACGCCTACCCGCTTGCGTAGTCTGCGTAATGGCCACATGAACAGCCACGCCGAAAGAACTAACAGCGCAATGGTCGCCGCAATGCCGGCTAGCACATAAACACCGAGTTTTATCTCACCCGCTTGCCACACGATCAGAATCGCCAGCGCGCTAATACCCACCACGTAACCCGCTAAACTGCGTGCCGGCAATGCCCCTAGCTCGCGGCGCAAAACACGTAGCGTGGGCACATGACGCAAATGCAATAACGGTGGCAAGGCAAATCCAAGCAAGGCCACAAGCCCCGTTGACATGCCCAATAGCACAGGACGAAAACCCGGCATCGGCAACTGCGCCCCCACCAGCGGGCCAAGCGTCTCAGCCAAGACCCATTGTCCAGCGTAACCCAAAACGCATCCGACTAAAGACGCTAGAAAACCCAGCGCGATAATTTGCAGTAAAAATAACCACAGGACATCTGCTTGCTTAGCGCCGAAGCAGCGCATAATGGCGCACGTATCTAAATGTCGAGTGATGAACCGACGCGTGGCGGTGGCGATGGCAACGCCAGCTAGCATCACGCTTACCAATGCCGCGAGACCTAAAAACTGTCTTGCACGCTCAAGCGCGCTGCGTATTTCAGGACGCGCATCCTCAATGCCTTCAATACGCTGCCCAGGCTTAAGCGTCGCTTCAACCACGTCACGAAATGTTTTGATGCTGGCACTATCGCCCGCCAGCAACAAGTTATAGCGCACGCGACTTGCGGGCTGGATCAATTGCGTACTCGGGAGATCCTTTGCATTGACGATCACTGTCGGCGCAATAGAAAATAATGTACCGGCAGCGCGTGCTGGCTCGTTAGTTAATATTGCGGCGATCTTAAAATCAGCTGCGCCGACTTGGATCACTGATCCCACGTCAACATCCAAAGCGCGCATCACTGCCGCATCGGCCCACACCGTGCCCGGCACTGGAATACCCACTGCTTTGACTTCTTGCGCCGATGCGGATGCTGCAATTTTTATACTGCCGCGCAAGGGGTAATTCTCGCTGACGGCCTTGAGTGACACCAACT
>JANPPH010000406.1:0-4300 GCA_031428395.1 Gammaproteobacteria bacterium | reverse complement strand
TTGTGCGGCCGCAGTAGAGGTTAATGGAAAATCTGGGTTAACTCAAATGTAGTTCGGCTCAAGGCTGCCGGTGCGGTGGAAAATGCCGCGGAGACTACATTACAAAATTACACAAAATATTTCAAAAAATAGCTTACGAGCAAAGTAGTCTAAGATCTATGATCTATTTCACAATCGACAGTTTTGGCTTTACCGGTCCCTCGGGTTTTGTTGGCGGCGAATTCGGTGGGTCGACGCCATCTTCCTTGTCAAAGATCATCCCTTGTCCATTCTCTCTGGCATAAATAGCCATCACGGCGGCAGGTGGGATGCTGATATTGGTGGATAAACCATTAAAGCGCGCATCGAACTGGATAAAATCGTTGCCTAAGCGCAGCGTCCGAACTGCACGCGGGCTGAGGTTTAAAATGATTTTGTCATTTTCGATATGATTGATCGGTACTTCAACGCCAGGCAGCTTGGCATTGACCAGTAAATAAGGAGTTAAATTGTTCTCGATTATCCATTCGTGGATAGCGCGAATAAGGTAGGGACGGCTGGACGTCATGAGCTCATTCTAAACATTAAGTGGAGTTAATACTAAGGGCACTTTTAAAAAACACTAAACATGCAATTTAACCTTGCATATCCCTCTCTACATCCCTCAGGCTCGTTTTGAACGCGGCGCGCGCGAACAACCGTTTAGCATATTCCAGTATGGGCCGCGCTTGGATAGGCAGTTCTATACCGTACTGCGGCAAACGCCACAATAAGGGGGCCATAATGCTATCCACCATCGAATATTCTTCGCTCATAAAGTACGGCTTTTGGTCAAAAATTGGTGCTACCGCAGTTAAGCTTTCGCGCAGATTTTTGCGAGCCTTCGTTACCGACTGACCTTCACCGTGCTCAATATCGGGCAATAACCGATACCAATCACGCTCGATACGATATAAAAACACCCGACAACGAGCGCGATTTACCGGATCGACAGGCATTAACGGCGGATGCGGATAACGTTCGTCAAGGTACTCCATAATGATTTGCGAATCATACAATGCAAGATCGCGATCCACTAAAGTGGGCACCGTATTATACGGATTAAGGTCAATAAGATCTTCCGGCAGATTGTTGTCTTTAACATCCACAACTTCTGCCGCAATGTTCTTTTCTGCTAAAACAATCCGCGTACGATGACTGTAAGGATCAATACCGGAATAAAGCGTCATTACCGGTCTTCTGCTGGCACCAACGGCCATTTAACACTCCGTTCCAAGGTGAGGCTAGGGTAAGGTCTCTACCTGCGCATAAACGGCAATTGAATATTGTAACAGGTCTTCAAACGGTTTTGGCACCGACAGTTAGCCCAGATTTTCCATTAGCGCTTGTAGCGAGGGCGTGCAAGGTGTTGAAGAGGTGCGAGAAAATTAAAAAATAGCCGGAGGCGTAGTCGCTCTACGGTGACAGGCTGTTTTTCAATTTTTCTCGCGCAGATTCAGCGCCTTGTGCGGCCGCAGTAGAGGGCTGATGGAAAATCTGGGTTAGCTAGGCTTAGTCAGCCAGAACCACCAAACAATAAGTCCGATTAGCATCACGCCGCCGACATTGACGAGCACCATCATGAGCGAAAACCCTGTGGGCGATACCAGCGCAAGCGATTGGCGTTAGTGACGACGGTGACTGACGACATAGCCATAGCGGCTCCCGCGATAACTGGATTAAGCAGCAAGCCCATCACTGGGTAGAGTATGCCCGCAGCGATAGGTATGCCAAGGAGGTTATAAACAAATGCGCCAAACAAGTTTTGTTTAATATTGCGCACGGTTGCGCGTGAGATGGCAATGGCGTCCATAATGCCATGCAATGAGCCGCGCATGAGCGTGACGTCAGCACTTTCAATCGCCGCATCGGTGCCAGTGCCGATGGCGAAACCCACATTAGCCTGGGCCAAGGCGGGCGCATCGTTTATGCCATCACCTACCATGCCCACAATGTGGCCACGCGCCTGCAACTCGGCGACTTTCGCCGCTTTGTCTTGCGGTAATACGTCGGCCATGACATCTTCGATACCAACTTTGCGCGCCACGGCCATAGCGGTAGCGTGCTGATCGCCGGTGATCATGACAATGTGCAAACCTTCTTTACGTAAGCGCGCAATAGCAACGGCAGCATCGGGTTTAATTGGGTCGGATATGCCAAGCATACCGATGAGTTTTGCATCAACAGCCACGAATACCGCTGTGTAAGCATCTTGAGCCAAGCGCGAGGCGTGTTGCGCGAAGAGCCCCAAATCAACGTCATTGTCGCGCATAAATTTGCTGTTGCCCAACAACACGCGCTGGCCATCGACGACAGCCCGTACGCCATGCCCGGCGACACTTTCAAACTGCTCGACGCGGGGCATGGTTAAACCTCGCTGCTTCGCTTCATCAACGATGGCAGCCGCTAAGGGATGCTCCGAGCCTACTTCAACCGCCGCTGCAAGTTGCACCACGCGCGCCTCGTTTCCCTGCTCGGCAGCCAATACTGTCGCTACCGCAGGACGCCCTTGCGTTATCGTGCCGGTTTTATCCAATACCAGCGTATTCAATTTGCCCGCTTGCTGCAGCGCTTCACCGTTACGAATTAGAATGCCAAGTTCCGCCGCCTTGCCCACACCAACCATGATCGAAATGGGCGTCGCCAAACCGAGCGCGCAGGGACACGCTATGATTAAAACAGTCATGGTAGTGACCAGCGCATAACTGAACGACGGCGCAGGTCCAAAGTTATACCAGATGAGAAACGTGATGACGGCGATGATGAGCACCGAAGGCACGAAAATCGACGAGATAGTATCCGCCAAGCGTCCAATAGACGGTTTGCTTGACTGCGCTTGCCGCACCATCTCGATGATTTGTGCTAACGCTGTGTCTTTGCCTATGCGTTTGGCTTGATATAAAAACGTGCCCGACACATTTACTGTGCCCGCAGCCACTTCTGCACCGGCGCTCTTTTCGATCGGTAGTGGCTCACCCGTGAGCATGGATTCGTCGACACTTGAATGACCGTCAATAACGATACCGTCCACGGGAATACGTTCGCCTGGTCGCACGCGCACGGTTTCATCCAGACCCACCGTCGCAATGGGCACATCTTGTTCTTTGCCGTCACGCAACACTCGGGCAGTCTTGGGTTGCAGACCAATAAGCCGCCTGATGGCCTCAGACGTTTTACCGCGGGCGCGCATTTCCAACGCTGATCCGAAATTGATTAAGGCGATAATAATGGCGGCAACTTCAAAATAAACGTGCTGCGCTAAAGCGGGCACAGCATCGGGGATCACAATAACAATCATGGAATATAACCACGCCACGCCTGTGCCGAGGGCAATCAAGGTGTCCATGTTCGCGTTATGAACGCGCAAGCTTTTTAGCGCGCCGCGAAAAAAACGGCCACCGGAGTAGGCGAGCACGAATAACGTTGCCAAACCTGCTGCCAGCCAAAATAATCGCCCGCTGGTGGTTGTAAGCGGCAACATATGGCCGGTTAAATCCAGCAGCATTAAGGGTATGCCCACTACTGCCGCAACGGCGGCTTGGCGTAGCAGTGCGCGGTAATACCCCATCTCCGTGGCTTCTTTTTCCGCCTCATCGGCCTCATCCACAAGCTCCGCCGCCTCGTAGCCTGCCTGTTTCACCGCTTGGATTAGAGCCTGAGGAGAAACCTCACCCATAGTTTGGGCGGTGTGCTCAGCAAAATTGACATTCGCCTGATCAACGCCCGGCACTGCACGCAATGCTGTCTCCACCGATGCCACACAACCGGCACAGCTCATGCCGCCAACCGACAAGCGAATCGATTTCTTTGATTGTCCGGACATCGCGCTTTCTCCTTTAGGCGTTTCTTATGTTACTGCAAAAATGCGCTAATGGGCTTCAGCATCTAGCCGTCACCATCAAGATATTGCCTTCCGGAACGTTTTTGCCTTAGAGTAGAAAGTAATGAGCCAGCGCATCCACCCACTATCCACCACTACACGATGCCGCATCCACGCGCTGTTGGTAGCGCTAATGCTGTTTGCGTTGTTACACGTCTCGTTGCATGGTCTACAGGACATTGGTAACGGTCTGGACGGTAGCGATTGTCAGATTTGCCGCTTGGGCCACACACCCATGGGTACGGGTGCCACACTTGCCGTTTCTGCCCCTGCATTCATTTACTATGCACTTATAGAAATTAGTAATGCTCAAAACCCTTATTCACACCGTTATGTTCCCTGGCTAGCTCGCGGCCCTCCTCACTCCTGATTTTGATTTTTTCCGCAACGCGCCGGTGATGA
>JANPPH010000405.1:0-3475 GCA_031428395.1 Gammaproteobacteria bacterium | reverse complement strand
CAAAAATGGTGACCTTCACCCCGCACTGATACTTCCTGGTGGAGGGGGGAGGATTCGAACCTCCGAAGGCAGAGCCGTCAGATTTACAGTCTGATCCCTTTGGCCGCTCGGGAACCCCTCCGAAAAATAAGTCAAGCATTTTGGATGACTTATCCTTGCGTGTCAACAACTCATAATGATAAATGGCGCATTTCTTGCTGGCTGAAAAGCTCCGGACACTTTATCGAACGGGCGAGTCGCGAACTAACCCGCCTAAGTGCTATTATTCGGCGCCTACACGATCTCGTATTCCTGATCGATGTCTAGGGCCTGTCCTCCAGCATTCAAAGGGATTTACTAAAGCATGTCTAAGACAATCTTGGTTACAGGTGGCGCGGGATATATTGGCAGCCACGTTGTACGGCAATTAGGCGAAGCGGGCGAGCGGGTTGTCATTATCGACAATTTATCAACCGGCTTCCGGGATTCAGTGCTACATGGCGATTTAGTTATGGGCGATACGGGCGATCGTGCGCTAGTGGCTGGCGTGCTGAAAGATTACGACGTTAGCTCAGTATTGCACTTTGCCGCACATACGATAGTGCCTGAATCAGTCGCGAATCCGCTTAAATATTATGGCAACAACACCTGCAGCACTCGCAACCTACTTGAGTGTTGCCGCGACGCGGGGGTTAAACATTTTATTTTCTCCTCAACCGCGGCTGTTTATGGCGTTCCCGAGAGTGGACTGGCAAGTGAGGACACGCCCAATGCGCCGATCAACCCTTACGGTACATCTAAGCTCATGAGCGAGTGGATGCTGCGGGATTTGGCTGCAGCAACCGACTTAAAGTATGTCGCGCTGCGTTATTTTAATGTGGCAGGCTCGGATCCGGGCGGACGCATAGGACAATCTACGCGTGACGCCACTTTATTAATAAAAGTCGCCTGCGAAGCAGCGGTGGGTAAACGCGAATCGGTGTCCATTTTCGGGACTGACTATCCAACCCCTGATGGGACCGGTATACGGGATTATATTCACGTCGAGGATTTGGCGGGCGCGCATTTGTCGGCGCTGGATTATTTGCGAAAAGGCGGTAACTCGACCATATTAAACTGCGGGTATGGACATGGTTATAGTGTTCGTGAAGTACTGGATACTGTGCAACGGGTGGCTGGCAAAAACCTTACGATCAACGAAATTCCGCGGCGGGCTGGCGATCCTCCTATGTTAGTTGCCGACTGCAGCCGCATTAAAAAATCTTTGGGCTGGCGGGCTAAATACGATGACCTCGGGTTGATTGTCAAAACATCTTTGGATTGGGAGCGCAAACTTTTGAAAAATGGGAACGTCACCAACACCTGAGAGCCTTCCTACGCACCCATCAACATTGAGGAAACCTCTCTCGTGAAATTTATTTCTATCTCTCTGTTAGCGTGCTGCTTGCTTATCGTCTCTGTACACAATGTTCTCGCTCAAGGCAGAAATGTCGAGTACGTCAGTGATCAGCTTGAAATTACTTTGCGTAAAGGCAAAACCAATCAGCATCAAATTATTCGCATGCTGCGCAGCGGTGCGCCGGTGGAAGTATTGGAAGTGGATAAGGAGGCGGGCCAGGCGCGGGTGAGGACGGCCGATAAAGCTGAGGGTTGGGTGTTAACCCGCTATCTCAGCAATGAGCCGGTCGCACGGACACGGATTACGCAAATGGAACAGCAGGTGATGTCGTTACAAAATGAGAACCGCCAACTGCGCACAGAGGTCGGTCAATCCACTCAACAGCGCAATGAGCTGGGGTCTAACCATAAGCAATTGCTTGAAGAAAACAACCGCCTTAAGGAAGAGCTGACCGTTATACGACAGACTGCGGCGAGCGCAATTGCAATCGATAGTGAAAATAAACAAGTTAAAGAAAAATTGTTTGCGCTGGAGCGCGACGCGCAGGTGCATCAACAGGAAAACGCGGCACTTAAAGATCGCAACGATCGTGATTGGTTTTTGGCCGGAGCGGGCGTGATTTTTGTGGGTATGATTATTGGCTTGATTATACCGAAAATGCGCTGGCGCAAGCGCTCGAGCTGGGACTCACTTTGATTGATAGCCTGGCAGCAGTGAACACTGCTGCCAGATTTTATGTAGACTATTTACGCTCGACTTGCGACACATCGCGTACTGCGCCGTAAGAGGCGCTGGTGGTCATGGCGGCATAGGCGCGCAAAGCAGGTGATACAACACGTTTGCGATCGACAGGACGCCAGCCTTTGGCGTCCATCGCAAGACGGCGTTGATGCAGCGTTTCATCGGAGACTAGTACTTTGATTTGACGTTGCGGTATGTCTATTTCTATACGATCACCCTCTTCCACCAAACCAATCGTACCGCCCTCTGCGGCTTCCGGCGATACGTGACCAATCGACAACCCGGAAGTACCACCGGAAAAACGACCATCTGTGATTAGCGCGCACACCTTGCCCAGGCCTTTTGATTTTAGATAACTCGTGGGGTAAAGCATTTCTTGCATGCCTGGGCCGCCGCGTGGCCCCTCGTAACGAATGATTAATACATCGCCAGCTTGAATTCGGTTGTTAAGGATTGATTCGACGGCAGCATCTTGGCTTTCGAAAACGCGCGCGGGCCCAGCGAATTTTAGAATACTTGCGTCAACGCCGGCTGTTTTCACTACGCAGCCATCTTTGGCGATGTTGCCGTATAGCACGGCCAGCCCGCCATCCTTGCTGTAGGCGTGTTCTAAGTTGCGAATACAACCTTCCGCTCTATCAACATCAAGGGCAGACCAACGTTTGGCTTGGCTGAATGGCTCGACGGTACGGACGTTGCCTGGAGCGGCGCGGTAGAACTCTTTTACCTGCTCGTCAGCGCTGACAGCGACGTCCCACTTCTGTAACGCTGCGGCGAGCGAGGGGCTATGCACGGTTGGCACCTCGACATTCAGGAGACCGGCGCGGTCAAGTTCGCCTAAGATAGCCATAACGCCTCCAGCGCGATGCACGTCTTCCATGTGGTATTTATTGCTGCTGGGTGCGACTTTGCATAGATGCGGCACTTTGCGCGACATACGGTCAACATCAGCGAGAGCGAACGGCACTTCGCCTTCGTGCGCAGCGGCGAGTAAGTGCAGGATGGTGTTGGTGGAACCGCCCATGGCGATATCGAGCGCCATGGCATTTTCGAAGGCGGCGAAATTGGCCACGGAACGCGGCAGGACTGACGTGTCGTTTTGCTCGTAATAACGGCGCGTTATGTCGACAATTGTGTGACCGGCCTTGAGGAATAATTCTTTTCGATCAGCATGCGTAGCCAATACACTGCCATTTCCAGGCAAGGCAAAGCCAGACCCAGCGCTTCGGCAAGGCAGTTCATTGAGTTCGCGGTAAACATGCCAGAGCATGAGCCACAGGTGGGGCACGCGGAGCGTTCAACGGCTAGGACTTGTTCGTCGCTGACGTTGCTGTCTGCGGCCATGACCATTGCGTC
>JANPPH010000404.1:0-2081 GCA_031428395.1 Gammaproteobacteria bacterium | reverse complement strand
ATTAGTGGTGAATTGCGTTTTGATGGCGCTGCGCCTGATGCGGCGGCTGTCGCACGGATGGTAGCGGCAATGGTGCGGCGCGGGCCTGATAGCGCGGGTAGTTTTAGCGATGGTCCTTTGGCGTTTGGTCATCGCCGTCTTGCTGTGATTGATTTGTCTGCTAGTTCAAATCAGCCGTTGGTGGATAGTGAGCTGAAACTATCGTTGGTATTTAACGGTACGATTTATAACTATCGCGCGCTGCGCCAAGAGCTTGTACAGCGCGGTTATCATTTTTTTTCCGAAGGCGATAGCGAAGTCATTTTGAAAGCGTTTCATGCTTTCGGTGACAAATGTGTTGAGCGTTTTAATGGCATGTTTGCTTTTGCGATTTGGGATATGCAAAAACGGCGTTTGTTTTTGGCGCGAGATCGCATGGGCATCAAGCCGCTGTATTACACGCTTGATAGCACGAGGCTGCGCTTCGCCTCAACGCTGCAAGCCTTGTTGGCCGCAGGTGATGTTGATACCTCGATCGATTCCGTAGCGCTACATCATCATTTAACTTTGCATGCCGTGGTGCCCGCGCCACGTACCATATTAAACGGCGTACGCAAACTTGCGCCGGGTTACACGCTTGGTTTTGATACGGCAGGGAATCGTACCGAGCGCTGCTATTGGCAGCTCAAGGCGCAAAGACCTGAGCAACCATTAAATGATGAAGAATGGCTCACCGCGACGCGCAAGGCGCTTACTGCAGCCGTTGAGCGCCAATGGCTCGCGGCGGACGTGCCGGTTGGCGTGTTGTTGTCTGGGGGGCTGGATTCTAGCTTGCTTGTTGGTTTGATCGCCGCCCAAGGCAAACGTAACTTAATTACCTTTTCCGTCGGCTTTGAAGATGTCGAAGAACGGGCCGACGAGTTTGAGTATTCGGATGCCGTCGTGGCTCGGTTCGATACCTCTCATCGCAAATATTCCATACCCAATAGTCAAGTACTCAAACGTCTGCCTGAGGCAGTTGCAGCGATGTCCGAGCCGATGGTGGCACAAGATGCAATTGCATTTTATCTCCTCGCTGAACGCGTTTCTAAGGAAGCCAAAGTGGTGTTGAGCGGCCAGGGAGCTGATGAAGTGTTTGCCGGTTATTTCTGGTATCCGCTGATGCAAGCAGAGCAAGGTAGCGATATTGAACGCTTTCGCAAACATTATTTTGATCGCAGTCATGCGGAATATTGGCAAACTGTCGCGCCGCAGTACTATGTGCCAGATGTTAGCTCTCAATTAATCAGCGAATTGCTTGCGCAGCCGGGTGCCGATACGTTCTTGGATCGAGTGTTGCGCTTAGATGTAACAACACTGATTGTCGATGATCCCGTTAAGCGCGTTGACAATATGACAATGGCTTGGGGTTTGGAGGCGCGTGTGCCGTTTTTAGATCATGAGTTGGTGGAACTTGTGGCGCAAATGCCTCCCGAAATGAAGTTGCGTGAAGGGGGTAAGTATCCGCTGAAAGCGATTGCGCGGGGTCTGTTGCCCGATAGCATTATCGATCGCCCCAAAGGTTATTTTCCAGTGCCGGCACTCAAGTTCGTACGCGGTGATTTTCTCGATTTTATGCGTAGCATATTGTTGTCGGAGCGCTGTCGCCAACGCGGCCTTTTTAATTGTGATTACGTAAAAAAATTACTGGCTGAGCCGGAGAACCACTTTACAGCGATTCGCGGCAATAAATTATGGCATTTAGCGCTGTTGGAATACTGGTTACAGTTGAATGTCGACATCTATAAAATCCATTGATAGAGTTATAGAAATAGCACGCAGTTTTTCCGCTGACCGCTATTAACAAAAAATCTAGGGAGGCAATATATGACGGCATTGACGCTTATACTTGGCAATAAAAATTACTCCTCGTGGTCGTTGCGGCCTTGGTTGCTAATGAAGCATCACCAAATCCCCTTTGCTGAAATTCGTATTCCGCTATACAGCGACTCGTCACTCGCCAAACTAAAAAAGCTTTCACCCTCTGGCAAAGTGCCGGCGCTTATCGCGGGGGATTTTATCGTCTGGGACTCCCTCGCTATTTGTGAATACATCGCCGATCA
>JANPPH010000403.1:0-4154 GCA_031428395.1 Gammaproteobacteria bacterium | reverse complement strand
CGAATTCACCGTGCGCGCGCTGCGAGTGCTGCAAAACGTTGCTGATGGCTTGACCCACGAGCAGATCGAACAGCGGGTGACGACCGAGTTCGGGCCCGCTCCACGTCAGCATGCACGCCTGTATTGCGCTCCTGAAATGAGCGGCGCGCGTTTACTTCAGCCGTTGAATGGGCTCGGAGGACAGCATGCATAGCATCGCAGCGCTCTCCATGGCAGGACGAGGTACTGCACTAGTCGGGCTATTTCGTCTAAGCCATATTTCGTAAATTTAAAAACGACGTTTAACTCATGGCAGAAGACACTCTCACAAACAATGCATCGACAGCGCAAGCGGTGTCGGCACAGGCGCAGAGCCGAGAAGAAGTTGCCGCTGTCTCTGCAAACCACGCGCAAAGCCCGGCCCAAGATGAGTCGCCTGGATTGGGCACTCGTTTTGTTCTGGGAGAAAATGTTGCCAGGGTACCGCCTCCCCCAGTAAAGCGGCAAACTAAAGATCCGCTCTATCGACCATTGCGCATTTTCGCGATCGATCCTGCCACCTCGCGCTTAGAAGGGTCAGTCGCATTGGTAAATGTTGCTTACGAACCGCTGGAGCCAGGCCCTTTGGGGCGGCTCTTTAAAGTAGACAACTACGATGGCGCACAACAGGTTCACTACCGACGTGTCGATCTGGACGACAAAGCGCTGCTGATAAAAAGCGGTCAGGATCCCACGCCGTCTGATCCGCGCTTCCACCAGCAAATGGTCTACGCAGTTTGCAGCAACGTTTATTCAACTTTTAGGAGCGCGTTAGGGCGCCAGATTGCATGGGGATTCAAAAGAAAAGAAGATTCGGCGCGGCTTCACATCCGGCCGCATGCGTTTCTAGGTCAAAACGCCTATTACGATGAAATCCTTGGCGAACTTAGTTTCGGCTATTACCGCGCCAACGAAGGTCTGGCGACCGATCGCACCTTGCCAGGCGGTTTTGTTTTCACCTGCCTTTCGCAAGATGTCATCGCCCACGAGTTAACACATGCCATTCTTGATGGCTTACGTTCCAACTTCAGCATGCCAAGCGGGCCCGATGTGATTGCATTTCACGAAGCAATCGCGGACCTCGTCGCGCTATTTCAACACTTCAGTTACAAAGAAGTGGTGCGCGCAGCCATCGCCTCAACCGGCGGTAAAATCGAAAAAGCTAAATTTCTGACTGACCTTGCGCATCAATTCGGACATGCCAGTGGCAAAAAAGCGGCATTACGCAGCGCCATTGATACTGAACCGCCTAAGCTTTACGACTCCGAACTTGAATCTCATGCATTGGGGGGCATTCTTGTTTCAGCGGTATTTGAAGCGTTCCTCACCGTGTATAAACGCAAGACTGCGCGTTACATTCGGCTTGCGACTAACGGCTCCGGCATATTACCTCCAGGTGAACTTTCTGCGGATCTGCAAGGCGTACTTGCTAACGAGGCAAGCAAACTGGCGAGTCAATTTCTTTCGATTGTAATCCGCGCGATCGATTACTGTCCCCCGGTAGATTTGAGATTCGGCGAATACCTCAGAGCCATGATCACGGCTGACTGCGACTTAGTGCCCGACGATGTGTGGGGCTATCGAGAGGCTTTAATAGACGCTTTTTTGCGGCGCAACATCTATCCGCGCAACGTCAGCAGTCTCTCTGAGGACGCACTATTGTGGCGGCCACCAGCAAGGGCATGCGACCCGATCATAGCGTTGGATTTCGCCCACCTTCAATTTCAAGGCGACCCCGCGTCAGCGGCCGGACCGCAGGAGTTGAGGCGACAAGCGTGTGTTCTGGGCGAGTTCGTAACGCGCCCAGAACACATCGAAGAATTCGGCCTAATAAGCAATAGCGATCCCAGGCTCGATGGCGGAATCGTCGGCCTTCCCTCAGTCGAATCCATCCGCTCCGCAAGGCGCATAGGACCGGATGGGCAAATCGTGTTCGACCTCGTTGCGGAAGTGATTCAACGCTGCGTCATGCCGCGCAAAGACGGTAAGTTGGGCTTCGAGTTTTTCGGCGGCTCCACCATGATCTTAGGGCCGGAAGGCGAGATTCGCTACACCATTTCAAAAAGCGTCACCGGCACCGGCCGAGCCGAGCGCAGGCGGAATTTTTTAGAAAGCCCCGCCGGTCAGCGCTATTGGAAAGTTGAGGGAGAAAAACATGTTCCGAAGGGGCAGCTCTTTAAAATGTTGCATGCCCGATAGGGACGCTGGTGAGAGTGCAGACACGACAGGAGCGCCTTTTTTGAAACCAATGGGGATATCTCTTGAAAAGGCACGGGTTTACCCTTTTATTATCGATCCAAAAATTATCTCCAAGGCACGATACCTCCTCTGAAAATAGCGCCTGCTCGGTCGTTGGTAATATTCACACTCATCGGTAACCCAACGGTATGCCCGTAGCTGTTATTATATGGTCGGAAATCAAACCCACACAAATATCTAACGGTGAACAATATGGACAATGTAAACCTCAAGGTCGTTTTTCTGTCAGTGAGTCTGACGGGAGGGCTCCTTTCTTACGGCATTGCCTCGGCCGGTGGACGTGGAGCTCCCACGCCTTTACCCCCCACGATTGTCAAGACCGCTGTGAACCTTCAGGAAAAGACGCTCATCATCGTTGGTAGCAACTTCGGCGCGACGCAGCCTTCCGTTACATTGGCCAACCAGGTTTTGGATGTGAGGCGTTTTTCGGAGCGCGAGGTGGTGGCTAATCTACCGCGTGGTCTAACGGCTGCTACATACGGCGTTACCGTGACTACCAGCGGTCGGAATCGCATTAACTCCAATCTCTTTAGCGCCGCGCTGCCCGATATTGATAAGCAAATTGACACCTCCCAAGAAGCACAAGCTATCCAGTAACCATTGCACCACGGCGGTTCTCCAGTCGCTTCTAGGGTCAGACATAGTATTGTCGAGAAATGAAGGAAGTTGTATTTCTAGGCAGGGCAGGTATAGTAATAATATAGACGTTATCAACATATTTGAAGAACCGTCCTGCTGCCTATTTCTTGACTTGGCATTGGCCGGTAGGTTTGTACGAAACGGCGTCAGCCAGCTACGGCGCCTGGCAGAAACTCGTATTAAAGTTCAAGTGTTCGCAACATCCGTTTTGCTTAGATAAACGGGCAAACCGCGTGGTCTGCCCGACCTACCATTATTTGCTCATCACGAAGTCAAATTTCCCCGGCTGCGTGACAAAAAATACGCACTCGTTGGATGACAAGCACTTCGTCACGTGCTTTTCGTTACCATTTTGAAACCAATACGAACCCGGTGGCAACGGGATATCCTGTGCACCCTCCATTCCGTTTCCAATCACGCCGCTCACAACGACGGCGTAATAATCTTCGGTGTGAAAATGCGGTGGACTATTAAATCCACCTGGGATTTTTACAAAATTGCTGTGTGCCTCCTTGGTCATATCTCCATACCCCGGCGCTACTTTGATCGGGCCGATGCCCGTTTCCGTGTAGTTGATTTGGGTAGCGGGGATGCTGAGGGATGTACCAGAAGCGACGCTTAGATTTGTAAACAACGCCAAAGCAAGAAATACATGGGCACTAAAGATTTTAATACGATTGCGCATGATGAACTCCGTTAACCTTCGTGCGACATTGCACGTAGCCAAATATAGCGAGTAGAATCCTTGCTGAGAAGTACGCACAAATAGAGCCTATAGTGTCTTATTTGATACCTGATACGGAGCAACGATGCGAAAACAGCGCCACGATATTTATACAAATTGTCCTGTTGAAGCGGCGCTAGATATCATTGGAGGGAAATGGAAGTCAATCATCTTGTTTCGCATAATAGAAGGAACTCGACGCTTTAATGAGCTGCGTCGTTTATTACCCAACTTGACTCAGCGGATGTTAACTAATCAATTGCGTGAGCTTGAAAGTGATGGGCTAATTGCGCGCAAGATTTATGCAGAAATACCACCCAAGGTGGAGTATTCAATTACAGCGTTTGGTCAGACACTTGAACCCGTATTACTAGTGTTAACGCAGTGGGCTGATCAGCATATGCTACCGCGTATGGCCGCGGCGAAATCTAATGCGGAAATAGAAAACGCCCTGAATAGTTAAATTGCGCCAGCAAGCTAAGCTCAGCAAGTGTTCGGAACTACTTTTCAAGGA
>JANPPH010000402.1:0-2433 GCA_031428395.1 Gammaproteobacteria bacterium | reverse complement strand
AGCGTGTCAGCGTCGTCGGTGATTTCAATCAATGGGATGGCCGCCGCCACCCGATGCGCTCGCTCGGGTCGTCCGGCGTTTGGGAATTATTTGTTCCCGATCTGAATGAAGGCGCGCTATACAAATTCGAAATCCGCAACCGACAGACCGGCAATATCTATCTCAAAGCAGATCCGTATGCGCAGCAGTTTGAGCGCCGCCCCAGCACCGCCTCCATCGTCATTGGTGACAGTCAATATGCATGGCACGACCAAGACTGGTTGCAACGCCGCGCTGCGGCCGACTGGCTGCATAAACCGATGTCTGTCTATGAAGCCCACTTAGGCTCGTGGCAACGCAATGAACACGACGAATTTCTCAATTATCGAGAGCTGGCTAACCGACTCGTTGCTTACGTCAAAGAAATGGGTTTCACCCATATCGAACTTATGCCGATCACCGAACACCCGCTTGACGCCTCGTGGGGATATCAAACCATTGGCCACTACGCCCCCACCAGTCGCCATGGTACTCCCGATGATTTCCGCTTTTTTGTCGACCTTTGCCATCAGCACGATATTGGCGTTTTACTCGACTGGGTGCCTGGGCATTTTCCCAAAGACCCGCACGGCTTGGCTCGCTTCGATGGGACAGCGCTTTACGAACATGAAGACCCACGCATGGGCGAACACCGTGATTGGGGTACATTAATTTTTAATTACGGCCGCAATGAAGTACGCAATTTTTTATTGTCCAGCGCCCTATACTGGCTGGAAGAATTTCACATAGACGGACTGCGCGTTGATGCCGTGGCGTCAATGCTATACCTGGATTATTCGCGCAACGCTGGCGAATGGATTCCCAATAAATACGGCGGCAATGAAAATCTTGAAGCCATCGACTTCGTCCGCGAATTAAACACCGTCACCCACGACCAACACCCAGGCACCTTTGTCATCGCCGAAGAATCCACGGCCTGGCCAATGGTCTCGCGTCCAACCTGGGTCGGCGGTTTGGGTTTCAGTATGAAATGGAATATGGGCTGGATGAACGACACGCTGGAGTTCATGAAAAAAGACCCCATTCATCGCCACTATCAACACAATATGCTCACCTTCAGCCAGCTTTACGCGTTCACTGAAAACTTTGTATTGCCGTTCTCACATGACGAAGTGGTACATGGCAAACAGTCGATATTAAATCGCATGCCGGGCGACGAATGGCAACGCTTCGCCAATCTGCGCCTACTCTATACATACATGTTCACCCATCCCGGCAAAAAACTTTTGTTCATGGGCTGCGAATTTGGCCAAGGCCGCGAATGGGATCACGCCAATGCACTCGATTGGTGGGTACTCGAGTATCCCGTACACCAAGGTATAAAAACCCTTGTGGGCGACTTGAACCGCTTATACCGCGATTCGCCCGCGCTGCACTGGCATGACTTCGACCACCAGGGCTTTGAATGGATCGATTGTAACGACTCCGCTCAATCTGTCCTCACTTATCTACGCCGCGGCGCACATTACGACGACGTGCAGATTGTCGCGCTCAATTTTACCCCCGTCGTCCGTCACGACTATCGTATAGGTGTGCCTTCCCCCGGTACTTATGCGGAAATTCTCAATTCGGATTCGCATTTTTATGGCGGAACCAATACCGGCAATGCACAAGCGCAAGCCGATGCTATTCCTTGGATGAACAGACCCTATTCGATTAAAGTGACGTTACCGCCGCTGGCGGGAATCGTGTGGCGGCCGCAGCGATAAACTGAAATAGCACGAGCTGTGAACCTTGCACCCCGGAGATGCTGCCGAAAACCGGGTTGTTTTCAGCATCCGACCCGCAAACACCTCATGCGCAAGACGAGCTTTGCTTCATTCAGGAACGGCTGGTGTTGAACACTGTTTAGGGCACCTCTATAAATTCGCTAAAGCCGCACTTGCGGCGTTGAAAACGTCCTCAAAATGCTCATTTACTTCGTGTAAACTGTGCCGTGCAGGGATGCACAAATGCCGCGGGCGCAGGATGCGCGGCAGCGGCCGCTTTTTCGGCCGTTTTCGCCTTGCCAGCGCAGCTTGATCGAACTTATAGAGGTACCCTTTAGAGAGCTTTAGAACTGGGCTCCGGCATCAGTTTAGCCCAGATTTTCCATTAGGCTCGTAGCGAGGGTGCGCAAGGTGCTGAAGAGGGGCGAGAAAAGATGAAAAACAGTCGGAGGCGTAGTCACTCTACGGTGACAGACTGTTTTTCATCTTTTCTCGTGCAGATTCAGTGCTTTGTGCAGCCGCAGTAGAGGGCTAATGGAAAATCTGGGTTTAGCTATGTTGGATCAGTCTTTGCCGCCGTGAGTATGCGGCGTAACGCAGTGTTTAGAGCGGCATCTTCCTTCTCGGAAATATGCTCGTTGAACAGATCGAAGATACATTTTTCGTAAACCGGCCACATTTTTTT
>JANPPH010000401.1:0-3247 GCA_031428395.1 Gammaproteobacteria bacterium | reverse complement strand
AGGCAGATGATCGAGACACCAACGCAGCTTACTCGCGCCGTAATGGGGTGACATCACTAAGCCGGTGATATGCGAAATATGCTCGCGATGCGCGGCGAAGCGGTTGAGCCAAGTGGCAGTGCGCCGGTCTTGCCAGCTTATGATGGGGGACAGAGCGACACCGGAATGCTTGTCCCAACAAGCAATGCTAGATCGTTGCGTGGCGAGTCCAGCGCTCACCACTTGCGACGTTGCGGAGCCAAGCTGAGCGGCAACGCTTGCGATTGCAGCGATAATGGACGCGACGAGTTCCTCCGCATCGTGTTCTATGCAGTCACCGTTGCGCGTCGTAGCGATGTCTTGTACCGCCTGTGCAACGGGCTCGCCTTGACCATTAAATACCAGTGCGCGACTAGCGTGTCCGCCTTGGTCAAGCGCTAGATAAAGTGCGTCTTTATCAATTGGGTGCGTGATATTCAAACCACTCGATTACGCGGCATGCCCGCAAAAAATGCCTCAATATTAAGCACCAATTCACCCACCAAACGTTGTCGCGCCTCACGGCTTGCCCAAGCAATGTGTGGGGTGAGAATAAGATTTGGAATGCCTGCAGCGAGAAGTGGGTTAGCGTTGTCGGGAGGTTCAACACCAAGCACATCGATACCGGCGCCACCTAGCGCATGCGCGCGCAAGGCATCTGCTAGTGCTGTTTCATCCACAATACCACCGCGCGCAGTATTAATCAGCAAGGCAGTTCGCTTCATTAAGGCCAATTCTTTAGCGCCGATGAGTCCCCGTGTTGCTGTTGTCAAAGGGCAATGTAGGCTAAGAATGTCGACCTGTGGCAAGAGATCGATCAAAGGAGTCCGACCTTCAATATTGTCGCTGCCCGCCCGTTGCGCAATCATCACGCGCATACCGAATGCCTCTGCAATGTGGGCGACTTGTTGGCCCAAAGTACCGTAGCCGATAATGCCCAGCGTCATTCCTGCAATTTCGTTAATCGGGAAATCTAGCAGGCAAAAGTGCGCGCTTTTTTGCCAACGTTGATGCGCTATCGCACGCTGATAATCGGGTAAATGAGTCGTTAATGCCAGGATCAACATAAATAAATGCTGCACCACAGAAGGTGTGCTGTAACCCTTTACATTGCACACCGCGATGCCTTGTTGCCGCGCGGCGTCGAGGTCGACATTGTCGGTGCCTGTCGCCGAGATAAGAATCAGACGCAATTTGCGAGCCTGGGCCAAGCAATCCGCATCGAGCATGGCCTTATTAGTTACCACGACGCTGGCTTCCGCGATCCGTTTAGCAATGATATCTTGACTGGACGTTTCGTAGAAATGCCACGCGGGCAGGCATTTTTCTAAACGCGAGAAATCAATATCGTCATTGGCAAGGCTGCCGCAATCGAGGAATACGCCAAGCATCCGGAATCACCTTCACAGAAGTATCAAAAAGCATACCACACAGACTAATTTTGCGATGTCGCATGTGTATTTTAGCCAAATGCTGCTATCGTAGCCATCCAGTTCCGTTCCAGTTCCAATTGAGTGAAGACGCATGGCGATAATAATTGAGTGGGTCGCGGGCGTTGACGAAGCAGGGCGAGGGCCCTTAGCAGGTCCTGTCACTGCAGCCGCAGTGATTTTATGCCAAGACAGACCTATTGAAGGTTTGGCCGATTCAAAACTCCTGACCCAAGCCCAGCGCGAACGTTTGGCGGTTGAGATTCGCGCCAACGCAGTCGCTTGGGCGGTAGCGAGAGCTGAACCAGAAGAAATCGATGACATCAATATATTGCAAGCAACCCTTCTGGCTATGCAGCGCGCTGTCGCCGCGTTGCATCTGTCCCCCACTTTTGTCCAAGTCGATGGCAATAAATGCCCACGTTTTCACTGCCCCGCCGAAGCTATTGTCCGAGGCGATCAAACCGTTGCCGCCATCAGCGCTGCATCGATATTAGCGAAAGTCAGCCGCGATCACGAAATGCTGGAGTGGGATCGCCAATACCCCGGCTACGGTTTCGCCCAACACAAGGGTTATCCGACCAAAGCCCATATCGACGCTTTACTGACCCTTGGCGCCACCCCAATCCACCGCCGCTCCTTTGGGCCAGTGAGGAGTGTCATTGCGATGAAAGCGGAAGCAAAACTTGGTGAGTTAGTTTAAGGTGCTGCGGTGTTAATTAGTTGTACCCTCACTTATTTTACATAGTCGCGTGGAATGGAATCTCACAATGAAAGACGTGGCAGATGAAAGTCATAAGCCTTAATGTAAACGGTATTCGTTCCGCCGCCACCAAAGGTTTTTTTAAGTGGCTGGAGAAGCAACACGCCGACGTCGTGTGTTTGCAAGAGACACGATGCCAAGAACACCAGTTAGCACCAGAGGTATTTCGACCACCGGGTTATCACGTTTTTTTTCACGATGCGCAGAAAAAGGGTTACAGCGGCGTCGCGCTATATAGCCGCACTGAACCTGATCGCGTGATCGTTGGATTAGGCTGGCCCGATATGGATGCGGAAGGCCGTTACATCCAAGCCGATTTCGGCAACCTCAGCGTTATTTCTTTATACATGCCGTCAGGATCGAGCGGCGAGCTACGTCAGTCGATAAAATTTTCGATGATGGAGCGTTTCATGCTCGTGTTGCAAAAATTACGCGAGGACGGGCGCGAATATATTATATGTGGTGATTGGAATATCGCGCACAAGCAAATTGACATCAAAAATTGGCGCGGCAACCAGAAAAATTCAGGGTTCCTACCCGAAGAACGCGCCTGGATGGAAGAACTGTTCACGACCGTCGGCTACGTCGATGCCTTTCGCGTTCTCAATCAACAACCCGAACAATACACCTGGTGGTCGAACCGCGGCCAAGCCTGGGCTAAAAACGTAGGATGGCGCATCGACTACCAGGTCGTTACCCCAGGTCTTAAAGAGCGTATAAAGAATGTCGGCATTTATACAGATGAACGTTTCTCAGATCATGCGCCGTTGACGGTCGAGTATGATTGGGAGTTCGCATAGGGTGCTTTGTCTACATAACAAGCACTACGCACTTGTTCGTGTCATGACGTCAAATTTCCGGAATCGCCTATGCGGAACTACACTCATGGTTCCATTCTGAGCGCACCGTCATTCCCATAAACCTCTTTCACCACCCTTGCAATAACCGCTGCACCCGTTTCTAAATCTTCTTCGCTGGCGG
Organism: Gammaproteobacteria bacterium; assembly: GCA_031428395.1. Lineage (GTDB taxonomy): Bacteria > Pseudomonadota > Gammaproteobacteria > JAADHS01 > JAADHS01 > JANPPH01. The sequence goes on along the minus strand of JANPPH010000401.1, from coordinate 55 downwards.
TGAGGCTGATGCGTAGGCATTGTTGTTTGTGTGACCAGTCTTCGTTTAGGCCGGG
>JANPPH010000400.1:0-7501 GCA_031428395.1 Gammaproteobacteria bacterium | reverse complement strand
GGTGTTGGATTTGAATATGGGGATTAGCAGTGTCATCGGCGACCGCGCCTTTCATTGTCAACCCGAAGCCGTCGCCGATCTCACCGGTGCGTTCATGCGTGGCATGCATCGTGCGGGGATGGCTGCGACGGGAAAACATTTTCCCGGTCACGGTGGCATTGCCGCCGATTCTCATCTCGCCCTGTGCGTGGACGAGCGTGATGGCGAAACGATCTTTGCCGAAGATCTTGCGCCTTACCAGCGGCTCATTCCTGAAGGCTTGGATGCCGTCATGGTCGCCCATGTTCTCTACCCCAACGCGGATACCCAATTAGCAGGTTTTTCGACTTTTTGGCTACACCAAGTGCTACGCGGCGACTTGAAGTTTGAAGGGGTAATATTCAGCGATGACTTGGAAATGGAAGGGGCCAATCCGATAGGCGGCGTGAGCGAGCGAGCCCAAGCAGCCGTCAACGCCGGTTGCGATATCGTATTGGTATGCCATAAATTTGATGCCATGTGCAGCGTCATCGACAACCTTAAGTACACTCCCCATCCTTTATTCCCTGACCGCATTGCACGTTTGCACGGCAGGCACAAGGTGGTGCGTGAACACTTGCGCAAAGACCCAGCCTGGCTGCGCGCCGTAGAAAGTCTGCGCGGGGTCGGTATTTGACCCGAGTCTGCGAGAGACGGCGTAGCAAGTAGCTATCTCTCGCGGGATCGTGGTTCTACCTGCTTCCATTTGTTGTACAATCACGCTGCCAAAAAACCGAGGAGTTTTTCATGTTTCTGCGTGGCAGCCAAATTTGTGCGCTATTGGGTTTGGTAATGGTCTTGATAGCGCCTGTTTACGCCCAATTTAGCCCCTTTCAGCCATTGCCCAAAGAACCTCCAATCCCTGCCAACAATCCCATGTCAGCGGAAAAAATTGCCTTAGGCAAAAATCTGTATTTCGACTCGCGTTTGTCTATCAACGGCACCGTTAGCTGCAATAGTTGCCACAATATTATGGCGGGTGGCGATGACGGTCGAGCCGTCTCACAGGGTGCTTTGACCAAAGGCAAACGTTCGGCGCCGACCGTCTGGAATGCCGGATTCCATTCCGTTTTGTATTGGGACGGCCGCGCTGTAAGTTTTGAAGATATGTTGCGCACGCATCTGCTCGCCCGCGATGCGATGGCTATGCCCAATGCAAACGCCGTCGTTGCGCGTATCGCTGTAATTCCAGGTTACCAGCAACAGTTCGCTCAGGCATTCAACGATACAAAACCGCTGAGCTACGAAAATGTCACTAAAGCCTTAGCCGCTTTTTTGCGGACCTTAGTCACCCCCGATAGCGCGTTTGATCGCTATCTCAATGGCGAAAAATCGGCGCTATCTGAAACCGCACTGCGTGGCTATGACCACTTTATCAATACTGGCTGCGCCTCTTGCCATTTTTGGGTCAATTTTGCCGGTCCGGTGCCAGGTCTGGCATTTAACATGGGCGAGGGGTTTTACGAACTGTTTCCCAACTACGTCGGTTCTGCCTACGAACGCAAATATAAATTAGCGGATGATTTAGGTCGATATCATGTTACTAAGCAAAACTATGAACGCAGAATGTGGCGCGTGCCAAGCCTGCGCAATATTGCGCTCACCGCACCTTATTTTCACAATGGCTCGGTGGCGTCATTGGACGAGGCGGTACGGGTAATGGCAGTGACTCAATTAAAAAAACAACTAACGCCGCAGGAAGTGAGTGAAATAGTCGAATTTTTGAATAGTTTAACGGGTAACTTTCCCGAGCAGACGCTGCCACGACTGCCTGAAACACGCAATTTTAGTGCCTTTGCTGCGACCAAACCTGCAAAATAGCCTAAGCGGGAGGGATTGTTTCGCGGTTGCAATTCGGTGCATAACCCGACACAATCGCTCATAAATTCCATCAAAAACGACTGAGCGTGACGAGTATGAACGAATTCCTGACAACGCTTGCACAGGCCGATGAGCTGCACTCAGCACAGGATGTCACGGTTGCACTAGACCGCATGGCGGAGGATATCACCGCTAAACTCAAAGACAGCAACCCGCTGGTACTGTGTGTCATGGTGGGTGGCTTAATCACAGCAGGGCAATTACTCACACGGCTGAGTTTTCCATTGCAAGTCGACTATGTCCACGCGACACGTTATCGCGGTGATACCCAAGGCGGTCAACTGCAATGGCGAGCGGCACCGTCGGTGCCCATGCAAGACCGTGTGGTATTGTTGATTGATGACATTTTTGATGAAGGCTGGACGCTGGAAGCAATTGTAAATTCCTGCATAGCGGCAGGTGCGAAGGAAGTGCATTCGGCGGTATTGGTGGAAAAGCACCACAATCGCAAAGCAGAGATACGCCCGACATTTGTGGGTTTGCACGTAGAAGACCGCTATGTGTTCGGGTATGGCATGGACTACAAGGAATACGGGCGCAATCTTGCCGGTATTTATGCGGTGAAAATGTAATGACTGAATTAGCGATTATCGGTGGCACGGGTCTCACTTCTTTAACCAATTTGGAAATCACTAAGCGCGAGGTTGTGCATACGCCATATGGCGAACCTTCCGGTTCACTTACTTACGGTACGCTTGGTGGCAAAGAAGTCGTGTTTTTGCCGCGTCACGGGCCTGGACACACCATCCCGCCGCATCGTATTAACTACCGCGCTAATATATGGGCACTGAAGCACACTGGCGTGACTAAAGTCGTCGCTGTGGCGGCTGTTGGCGGTATTAGTCCTGAACTCAAGCCAGGCATGTTGGTGATACCGCATCAAATAATCGATTACACCTGGTCGCGCATGAATACCTTTTTCGAGGAGAGTCTCTCCCACGTTACGCATATCGATTTTACCGAGCCTTACTGCGCGGAATTGCGCGCCTTGTTGATAAAGTCTTGTGAAGAAGCGAACTTGGAAGTTTGCCGAGAAGGTGTTTACGGCGCTATGCAAGGGCCGCGTCTTGAAACCACCGCCGAAATAAACCGACTCGAGCGGGACGGTTGCACCATGGTAGGCATGACTGGCATGCCGGAAGCCGCCTTAGCGCGTGAAGTAGAGTTGTGTTATGCAACCTGTGCCGTGGTAGCTAATTGGGCGGCAGGGCGTGGTGCTGGTGCGATCAGTATGGATGAGATTGAACATACATTGAAAGAAGGCGCAAACAAGATACGCACGCTGTTGGAACGTATTGTGCCGCTCATCTAACGGCAAGTCTTATTTGCTCTGCTACTGACCTTGCGCCACGGGTGTAACCAAGACTATGGCACCAAACAGCGGATGATCAAAATAGTTTAACTCTTTGCTTTTTATGCGCCGCGCTTCCTTGAGTTGAAAGCGGCGCACTATTTGCGCCTCCTTAGCACTTTCGTTGGGGAGCACTGGATTGATTTTTTCTGGCAGCAATTTACTAAACACCAAATCTACATTCAGATGCAGAAAACGCCCGGCACTTAGGGTTGTGATGCCGTCCACTTCATCCACAGTGGTAGTGTCATTAGCGGTTATGGTTCGACCATTGGTGAGGCGTATGCCTTTAGTCGCTGCGGCATCCAAAACCGCTTGTTTCCAAGCAGTGTGAAATAACACGCGATAGGCTGGAGACGCGTTTAGCTTGTTCGCGATATCGCTCAACTGACGTTCAGGGCTAAGAGTTAGCCCAGTGCTGGAGGTCAAACTTACCGCATTGCTAAACGATGGCAACGCACTCTCATCGTTGGGCCAATGCTCTGCCGCAAGTCCCGCTGCGCCTTTGTGTTCAAATACAATTAGCTCAACACGATATAAAGCCTGTGCGCTAACAACAAGTGGGCAGGCTAGTAACACGCAGCAGGCGAAAAGGTGGAAAAGCCTATGCATAAAATGTTTTCATTTTTTCAAACTTTAGATTATATACCAAAGCTGGGAACAGTCTGTTAGTAAAGAGGTCACATAGATAATGGCTATTCGAGATGTATTACGTATGGGCGATCCCTCTTTGCTGAATGTGGCGCAAGCGGTGAAAATGTTTGATACGCCGATACTCCATGAGCTTATTACGGACCTGTTCGATACCATGGCCGCACGTCAAGGCGCAGGTATAGCGGCGCCTCAAATCGGTGTTGGTCTGCGAGTCGTAATCTTTGGTATAGAAAACAATCCACGTTATCCCGATGCCGAACCTGTGCCAACCACGATCTTAATCAACCCAACTATACATGTGCTCAGCGACGAGGTCGGAGAAGACTGGGAAGGCTGTTTAAGCGTACCCGACATGCGCGGTTGGGTACCCCGCTATGAGCATATCCGTTACAGCGGATTCAACCAATTCGGCAAGCCCTTTGTCCGCGACGTTACTGGGTTCCATGCCCGCGTCGTGCAGCACGAATGCGACCATTTAGAGGGGATACTTTACCCGCAACGCATCAAAGATTTGCGCAAATTCGGCTTCCGTGAAGAAGTTATCGCCGCAGAGGACACCTGAAGCGTTCTACGTCGATAGTCGATCCAATAATTTGCCCACCGCGTCGATACGTTGCCCGCTGTTAGGCATCGCGGCGGCGAAACGCAGTTTATCCTGGCCGTCAAGCTTGTAGGTTTTCGGTTCCTTTTGAATCATACGAATAATTGTCATGGGGTCAATATTGGGTTTATCACTAAATATGATTCGTCCGCCAGTGGGCCCCGCTTCAATTTTGCGGATTTCCAAACCCTGCGCCTTAAAACGTAGTTCCGCGAGCCTGAACAAATTTTTTGCAGGTTCCGGTAACAAACCAAAGCGGTCAATCATTTCTACTTGCAACTCGTCTAACTCTTCGCTTTGGTTTGCGCTAGCAATGCGCTTATATAACACCAGTCGACTATGCACGTCGGGCAAATAAGCCTCGGGAATAAGCGCCGGAATATGTAAATCAATTTCCGTAACCGCTTGCGTACTTGCATGCAGATCAGGCTCTTGACCCGATTTTAATGCGCGTACTGCACGCTCCAATAAGTCGGTATACAAAGAAAAGCCGATTTCGTGGATTTGGCCGCTCTGTTCTTCACCCAGCAATTCACCCGCGCCGCGAATCTCAAGATCGTGAGTCGCCAAGGTGAAGCCCGCACCCAATTCGCCCAAAGACTCAATGGCCTCCAAACGTTTTTCGGCATCCGCTGTCATCATCTTGCGCGGGGGGATAATTAAATATGCATAGGAACGGTGATGCGAGCGCCCAACGCGGCCGCGCAATTGATGTAATTGCGCCAGGCCAAAACGATCAGCACGATTGATGATAATGGTGTTCGCGGTGGGAACGTCAATGCCACTTTCGATGATGGTAGTACAGACAAGAATGTTGAAACGCTGGTGATAAAAATCAAGCATGATGCGTTCAAGGTCGCGTTCGCGCATTTGGCCATGTGCAACTTGTACGCGGGCATCCGGCACGAGCTGCTGCAGTCTTTCCGCGATCTTGTCGATGTTGTCTACTTCGTTATGCAGGAAATACACCTGTCCGCCGCGCTTAATCTCGCGCAGGCATGCTTCGTGTACCAAGGTATCATTCCATTCGGCGATGAACGTTTTTACCGCTAAACGCTTAAGCGGCGGCGTGGCAATAATCGACAACTCGCGCAAATTTGCTAAGGCCATATTGAGCGAGCGAGGAATAGGTGTGGCCGTAAGATTAAGCACATCCACTTCCGCTCGCAGCGCCTTGAATCGCTCTTTTTGGCGCACACCAAAACGATGTTCTTCGTCCACAATCACCAATCCCAAGCGCTTGAACTTAATCCCTTCCTGCAAGAGCTTATGGGTGCCTATGACGATATCGACAGTGCCATCTTCGATACCCTTGAGTACCACATCTTGTTCTTTTTTTGAATTGAAGCGCGAGAGCGATTCAATGCGCACCGGCCAATCAGCAAAACGGTCTCTAAAGTTTTGATGGTGTTGTTGTGCGAGCAATGTCGTTGGCACTAAAACGGCCACTTGACGCAGTCCTTGCGTGGCGATAAACGCTGCGCGCATCGCCACTTCAGTTTTGCCAAAACCCACATCGCCGCACACGAGTCGATCCATCGGTTTGCCTTGGGTCATATCGCTGATGACGGCGTTGATCGCGTCGAGCTGATCAGGCGTCTCCTCAAAAGGAAACGCTGCAGCAAAGGCCGCATATTGTTCATCGGCAAGAGGAAACGCGTGGCCTTGGCGTGCGGCGCGACGGGCATAAATATCGAGCAGTTCGGCGGCCACATCGCGAACTTGTTCAGCCGCTTTGTGTTTGGCACGTTGCCATTGGCCGCTACCCAATTTATGTAATGGTGCTTGTTCGGGCGCAGCGCCGGTATAACGGCTAATTAAATGCAACGCTGCGACAGGCACGTAGAGTTTGTCGCCACCGGCGTACTCGAGCACCAAAAACTCGGTTTCGATATCGCCCACTTTCAGCGTCTGCAATCCCAGATAACGTCCGACGCCGTGTTCTTCATGCACCACTGGCGCGCCGATATTCAGCTCGGTTAAATTACGAATTATCGCATCCGAATCGCGTTGCCGTGGCTTTCGGCGGCGCCGTTGCATGGCATGTTCGCCAAACAATTGCGCTTCGGTGATCACTGCCAAGGTGCTATCGAGTAGCAAACCTTGATCGAGCGGCGCAACCGTCATACCCACAGGGCTATTGCTGGCCAAAAATCCCTGCCAGTCGCTAAATTCAGCAGGATAAATTTGATTGCCCGTCAACAAACCACGCAAGGTCTCGCGCCGCCCAGCAGTCTCCGCCACGAACAGCACGCGTCCCGAAAAGGTAGACAAGAATTGCTTAAGCGACGCTACAGGGTCTGGCGAACGCGCGACAACCGTGAGAAGCGGAGTAGGGCGACTGTTGAAATGTGCGGTGTTGGTCCGCTCCAACGCCATGCGGCCCACATCAACGCGCGGAAATTGTGCCAAGCCAGCAAATAATTCATTGGTCTGCAAAAACAGCGTGCCCGGTGCAAGCAACGGCCGTTGAATATCATGACGCCGTTCCTCATAACGCTCGCCCGCTTCGCGCCAAAAGCTATCCGCAGCCTGTTCCAAATCGCTGCCACTGACCACCATACAATTGCGCGGTAAATAATCAAACAAAGTCTGTGTCTGTTGAAAGAACAAAGGCAAATAATACTCTACACCTGGCACCGCAATGCCATTGCTAATGTCGCGATAGATCATTGATGCTTGTGGATCACCTTCGAAAGTGGCGCGGTATTGCTGACGAAAAAGGGTGATCGCCTCTTTGGTTAAAGGAAATTCTTTAGCCGGCAATAAACGCACTTGAGCAACGCTATCGAGTGAGCGTTGAGTTTCAGGATCAAAACTGCGTAGGGTCTCAATTTCTTCATCAAACAAATCGATGCGATAAGGTGTAGCACTGCCCATCGGAAACAGATCTAAAATACTTCCGCGTACCGCAAATTCGCCATGTTCCATGACTTGCGACACGCACTGATAACCGGCGCTCTCAAGACGCAAGCGCATGGCTGATATGTCAACGC
>JANPPH010000399.1:0-8547 GCA_031428395.1 Gammaproteobacteria bacterium | reverse complement strand
CAAAACCCATTTAATCATAGACGCCAATCACCAAGCCGTTATGGCCTACGGCTATTCCCGCAAAGAATTAGTCGGCATGAGTCTCCTCCAGCTCATACCGCGGGAAGAGTATCCCAGCGTTCTGGAGAACACCATAAGTGTGCTTCGCGGCCAGAAAGTCATGCGTGTCCGCCAGCGAACGCATATTCGAAAAGACGGAACATCTCTGCGCGTCACCGTAAGCGCATCACTCCTCGAGTATAGCGGACGGCTTATTTTCCACGACATTGTGCGAGATGAAACTGATCGCATCCGCGCAGAAGAGGAACTTCGCGAAGCGCGTGATCAACTGGAGATTCGCGTCGAGCAACGTACTGCTGAGCTTCAGCTCGAAATTGCAGCACACAGCGAGAGTGAAACACGCTTCCGCGCCACTTTTGAACAGGCGGCCGTGGGTATGGCGCACGTCGCGCCGGACGGTCGGTGGTTGCGCGTGAACCAAAAACTGTGCGACATCGTGGGATACACGCAAGAAGAGCTTGTGGCAGGCCGTTTCCAAGATATTACACACCCGGCAGATCTTGATCGCGACCTCGCCTTCGTACGCCAATTGCTCAACGCCGAGATACCAAACTACTCAATGGAAAAGCGCTATGTGCGGAAAGGCGGCGATATCATCTGGATCAACCTTACGGTGACGTTAGTGCGGAAAAACTCCGGCGAACCCGACTATTTCATTTCAGTCATCGAGAATATTGTAGAACGCAAGAAAGCCGAAGCTGAACTTCGCGTTGCCGCTACCGCATTCGAGGTGCAGGATGGCATTTTCATCACGGACACAAACAGGATCATGCTGCGGGTCAATCGCGCATTCTCCAAAATCACCGGCTATTCAGACCAAGAAGCCATTGGTCAGACAGACACTTTGCTTCAGACAGACCGTCATAACCCAGACTTTTATACTGCAATGTGGGAGACCATTCACAAAACTGGCGCTTGGCAAGACGAAATCAGGAGTCGGCGTAAAAACGGGGAGGTCTACCCCGCGTGGCTTAGCATCTCGGCCGTGAAAGGCGTTTACGGAGAGGTAACGCACTACGTCAACATGATTACCGACATCACTCAACGCAAAGCAACAGAAGAGGAAATTCAATACCTCGCCCTCTACGATCCGCTCACGCGACTGCCTAACCGACGCCTCCTGTTGGATCGCTTAAAGCATGCCTTGGCAGCGAGCGGACGTACTGGACGCATGGGGGCATTGTTCTTCATAGATCTCGATAATTTCAAAACTATCAACGACACGCTCGGGCATGACAAGGGCGATCTACTCCTACAACAGGTCGCCAAACGTCTCCAAAACTGTACCCGTGAAGGCGACACCGTAGTCCGAGTCGGCGGTGACGAGTTCGCCGTGGTGTTGGAAAGCTTGGGCGAGAATCCACAAGAAACTGCTATCCAGGCAACAAACGTGGGCGAGAAAATAATCGCCGCCCTAAACAACCCCTATGATCTGGCCAGCTACGTGCGCTACTGTACCCCAAGCATCGGTGTTACCCTGTTCTTCGTCGAAGACACCATCGACGAATTACAAAAACGCGCCGACCTTGCCATGTATCAGGCTAAGGCTGCCGGCCGCAACACGCTGCGCTTCTTCGATCCAATGATGCAGGCTGCTGTCACAGCGCGTGCCAATCTAGCGGCAGACTTGCGTAAGGGATTGGAGGAAGGTCAGTTCCTCCTTTATTACCAGGCCCAAGTCGATGACGCAGGCCAACTCATTGGTGCTGAGACACTTATCCGCTGGAAGCACCCCACACGTGGCTTAGTGTCACCCGCTGAATTTATCCCATTGGCCGAAGATACTAGGCTGATCTTGCCTTTGGGCGAGTGGGTGCTCGCGACTGCCTGCAAGCAATTAGCGACTTGGGCCGACCACTCGAAAATGCGCAATCTCACCTTGGCCGTAAACGTTAGCGCCTATCAATTTCGCAAGCCGGACTTCGTGAATCTAGTACTAGGCTCGATTCATCGCACCGGTGCGAATCCAAAGAGGCTCAAACTAGAGCTAACCGAGAGCCTGTTTATGGAGGATATCGATAATGTTGTCGCCAAAATGACTACCCTAAAAGCTTCAGGTATCGAATTTTCGCTGGACGACTTCGGTACAGGCTATTCCTCGTTGGCCTATTTGAAGCGTCTACCGCTAAATCAAGTGAAGATTGATCAAAGCTTCGTGCGCGATGTGCTCATCGACAACAACGCCGCGGTGATTACACGGGCTATTGTCACCCTGGCGCATAGCCTTGGCTTGTCGGTTATCGCTGAGGGTGTGGAAACCGCCGCCCAGAAAGACTTCCTCGCCCGTCATGATTGTCATGCCTATCAAGGCTATCTATTTGGCCGACCAGGGCCAGTTGAAACATTGGATTCAATGACTGCAATGTAGCAATATTCAGATTGCCTCTTCCACTTTGTCTCATTCCGATATATGGTAATCTGCATATCAGAAGATCAATCCACGGAGCGACCATGAAAAAATCAGCAAGCATCATTACCGCCACGGTTTTAGCGTCATTGCTGCCCTTAGGCGCATGGGCATGCGGCGAGTCAAACCACATTGGCAATGTTACGGCCGTTGATACCCGTGCCAAATCATTCACCATCATGGATATGGCCACGCAGAAGCCCTTAACGTTCGCCGCATCTGACAAGATTTTGTTGGCAGTAGCGAGCACCAAACAAGCCATAACCGTCAATTATCGCGAAGAAAACGGCAAGTTAATCGCGTTGACAATTGAGTGATTTCTATTGGAGCCTAGCGCGCCGCAGGGCGCGTTAGGCTTTCTATTCCACCGATGTTTACCTTCAAAGCCTTGCCCCCGCTTTCTTTATATATCCATATTCCTTGGTGTGTGCGCAAATGTCCTTATTGCGATTTTAATTCGCACGAGAAAAAAGATACTCTCCCCGAACGTGCTTACACCGCCGCATTACTCGCAGATCTTGAGCAAGATTTACCGCGCATCTGGGGTAGACCTATAGAAAGTATTTTTTTCGGTGGCGGCACGCCAAGTTTATTTTCGCCGGAGACTATTGATCAATTGTTGTCAGACATCCGCGCACGTTTGATGCTCAAACCCAATTGCGAAATTACCTTAGAAGCGAACCCCGGAACCGTAGAAATAAATAAATTTAAGGGATTCCGCGCAGCAGGTATTAATCGCTTATCCATCGGCATCCAGAGTTTCAATGACGATGCGCTTAAACGCCTAGGGCGTATACATGGCGCAAGCGAAGCGATTGCGGCAGTCGACGCCGCACAAGAATCCGGTTTCGACAATTTCAATCTTGATTTGATGTATGGCCTACCGGGGCAATCCATCGAGCAGGCGCTACAGGATATTGATATCGCATTACGCCTGCAACCCACCCACATCTCTCACTATCAGTTAACACTCGAACCCAACACGTGGTTTGCGCAACATCCGCCGACACTACCGGTAGACGATACGATTGCGACGATGCAAGAAGCCTGTCAGGAACAATTAGCGAAGCACGGATTTGCGCACTATGAAGTATCGGCGTATGCGACAGCGCACAAACAATGCCGCCACAACCTTAACTACTGGCGTTTCGGCGATTATCTCGGCATAGGCGCGGGCGCACACTCAAAAATTACCGACGCCCAGCAACAGTGTATTTTTCGCCGTTGGAAACTAAAGCAACCCAAAGAATATATGCAAACGCAACATCCTCTGGGTGGTGAAACGGTGCTTAGCCGTAGCGACGCTGGCTTAGAATTTATGATGAATGCCATGCGCCTAGTAGAAGGCGTCCCCGCACCACTATTTCAGGAATACACGGGCTTGCCCATTAGCACCATCGAAAAACCACTACGCATCGCTGAAGCAAAAAAACTTATAGAATGGGACATCCACACTATTCGCCCAACTGAGTTGGGACAGCGCTATTTAAACGATTTACTCGAACTATTTATGCCCTAAGGAAGGAGGCGATCATGCTCGAAGAATATTCCGTTAACTGCCCATATTGCGGCGAGACATTTGACACATTATTGGATCTCTCGGCAGGCGATCAGCAATACACGGAAGACTGTCAGATATGCTGTCGACCTATCGAATTTCGTATCAGCGTAGACATGCAAGGCGAGCTTTTAGACGTGGAGATACGGCGCGAAGATGAGTAAAGTATGGGAAAATAGCAGACTCTTTTACTCACCTAAACGATAACTTATGCGACTCATTCTTCAAGGCCCCCACCTCACCACCGCGTTGACCAACACCATCGCCTCCCAGCTGCACGGCAGCGTAATCTCCAACCGTACTTATGCCATGGTGGAGTGCCCGTCAAGCATCGACCCACAGCAACTTAGAACATTGCGACAAAGTGCGCAAATTGACATCAATCTACTACCCAGCAGCTTTCAATCAGAACGTACTGCGCTGCTGGTGACAGACATGGATTCCACCTTAATAAATATCGAATGTATTGATGAAATTGCCGACTTCGCGGGTTTAAAACCTCAAGTGGCAGCGATTACGGAAAGTGCGATGCGTGGTGAATTGAATTTCGAAGCGTCGCTGACCAGGCGAGTGGCGCTGTTGCAAGGCTTGCCCGTCGAGACACTGGAGCGTGTCTATCAAGAACGCCTAAAACTAAACCCAGGCGCTGAAAAAATGATGGCAGGATTAAAAAAGCGTGGCATCAAAGTGGCCCTGGTCTCCGGTGGCTTTACCTATTTCACTGATCGACTAAAGCTGCGACTCGGATTGGATTACACCCAAGCCAACACCTTGGAGGTTATTGACGGCAAACTAAGCGGGCGCGTCGTTGGAACCATTTTAGGTGCCGAAGGCAAAGCCGAGTTTTTGACTCGACTCTGTACGCAGTTAGGCATCGAAAAAACCCAAGCGGTGGCGATGGGCGATGGTGCCAATGACCTTAAAATGATGGCGCTAGCAGGGCTGAGTATTGCGTACCATGCAAAACCGGCAGTGCAAGATCAGGCGCACACGGCGTTGAATTACTGCGGCCTGGAAGGTGTGTTGGGTCTGTTGGATATTGAATAAAAAACTTCAGGGTTGAAACGACTCCGGCTTTGTCCGTTTCCGCCTCTCCACCATCACGCTTGATCTATTTTTTAAAGACCCAAAATCTGGATCTAAGCAAGCGTCTGTTTGCTATAAACCAAATCCCAGATCCCATGTCCTAAGCGCTCGCCACGCCGCTCAAACTTCGTGATCGGCCGATACTCCGGGCGAGGGCAGAAATTATTTGCGCCAACGGTATTTACAAACCCCGGCGCCGCGTCCATTGCAGCAAGCATGTGCGCGGCATAGTCTTCCCAGTCCGTCGCTAAATGAAATTGACCGCCTTCCATCAGCTTTTGATGCACTTGAGCGACGAACGGTTGCTGCACAATACGGCGTTTTTGGTGGCGCTTCTTGGGCCAGGGATCGGGGAAAAATAGCAACACTCGAGCAAGGGAGGCATCACCAATTGAGCTAGCCAACACTTCTGTCGCGTCCGCGCAAAACAACCGCACATTGCTTAGCTGGCGAGTCTCAAGTTCGCGCAATACCCGCCCTACGCCTGGCCGGTGCACATCAACGCCAATAAAGTCTTGCTCTGGGCACTGCGCGGCCATCTCAAGCAACGCATCGCCCGTACCAAAGCCTATCTCGAGGATTTTCGGCGCATCTCGGCCAAATACTGCGTTTAGATCCAGTAGCTTTCCCGTTAATTCAAGGCCAAATACCGGCCAAAGCGTCGCCAGTGCCTGTTCTTGCGCGGAAGTCATGCGCCCTTGACGCCGCACAAAGCTACGGATTGCACGAATTGCGGTGGGGGTCGTCATCCTTAAAAAGGCAGTTGGAATCTACTGCGGACGTTTAGGATGCTGAATCTGCAAGATTTTTTCGTTAAATTTCGGCTCGGCAGCCGCTCCCGGCGCTGCCCTACCTCCCGCATCCATGCGCTCGTCACCGTAGGGGTAACTACGGCTTCGCCAAAATTTAACGAAAAAAATTCCATCTTCAACATCTTAAACGCCCTCGCTACGATTCCAACTGCCTTTTTTAGGATCATTGCGGAGTAGTGAAAAACAGATCGACTAGAAAAAAGTGCCGTCTAACGGCGATGAAGCGCTGGCATAAAGTTTACGCGGCATGCGTCCGGCGAGATACGCCTCGCGACCCGCTTCAATCGCTTTTTTCATCGCCGAGGCCATAAGCACTGGGTCGCGCGCCGCAGCAATAGCGGTATTCATCAACACGCCATCACAGCCCAATTCCATCGCAATCGCCGCATCGGATGCAGTGCCAACTCCAGCATCAACTAAAATGGGTACCTTGGCGTTTTCAATAATGAGGCGAATATTATACGGATTACGGATTCCAAGCCCGGAACCAATAGGCGCGGCCAAAGGCATTACAGCCACACAACCCATTTCTTCCAAACGCTTGGCGATGATTGGGTCATCGGTGGTGTAAACCATGACTTTGAAGCCGTCTTTAACTAATATCTCAGTCGCTTTCAGGGTCTGGACGATATCCGGAAAGAGTGTTTTCTCATCGCCCAACACTTCGAGTTTGACCAAATCATGCCCATCCAACAACTCACGCGCCAAACGGCAGGTACGCACCGCATCGTCAGCAGTGTAACAACCGGCGGTGTTAGGCAAGATGGTATAGCGGTCCGGTGGCAATACATCTAACAAATTAGGCTCATCGCGACGTTGGCCGATATTAGTGCGTCGAATAGCCACGGTGACAATCGAAGCCCCACTCGCCTCAGTCGCTAAGCGCGTCTGCTCAAGATCACGGTATTTGCCGGTACCAACCAATAAACGCGACGGGTATTCCTTACCCGCAATCACTAAGGGGGATAAATTTGTCATAAATACCTAATGAGTTACAGCTCAACCGCCGCCGATAGCATGCACTATTTCAACTCGATCTAGCGCTTCGAGCTTGCGTAGGGCGTGTTGACTACGCGGCACGATTTCCGCATTCACTTCCACAGCAAAGCGCTTGCCTGCCAAGGATAATTCCCCGACCAAACCGGCAATTGTGAGCCCTGCGGGCACAGCACGCGCCTCGCCATTAACAAAAATTTCTAACATAAGCTGGAGCGGGCGATGGGATTCGAACCCACGACAACTTGCTTGGGAAGCAAGGACTCTACCACTGAGCTACACCCGCAAAAAAACCTCCGCGAAACAAGGAGCTAGTAATCCAAAATTCAGCGCTATGAAGGCTTACGCGAATTTAGAATGATACCAAAAATGTCCTTGCATAACACGCTGCGAAATTACGGTTTTCGCAGGGCCTACTGCGGCTTACGCGCTTTGGGCAGCAGATCTGCTTGCACCAGATGCGTATGAAGCTCGTCAATACCCAGCTTGGTCAAGTCTTTGGCAAGCTCCTGCACGCTAAAACTGGCATGTGACGGTATCGCCAATTCTTTGCGCAGCATACCTAACATTCGAGTATCCGCCACCATCACTAACTGTTTGGCCTGGTGTTGCTGCGCAAGCTTAATAGCGGTCTCGGAAATGCGATGCGCAAAGCGGCGCTCAAATTCATTTTCATGCTTGTCACGATGGTCATCATAACCATGCGCGGCGCCATGGGGCGGAGCGCGATTACGACCCGATTTTTGATCGCTCCACATCTCTTTCCCCGGCACATCTAACTCGGTACTAATTAAATCTTGCTGCTCGACGAGTTTCGGGCTTGTTTCAACCTGGGGAACGGCTGCGGGTTCTAAGGAAAAAAAACGGGCCTTGGTGCCATCAGCTACTAAAACGAGATAATCGCTCATAAATTGTGCTCCCTGGCGTTGATGCGAAAATGCCCATCCTGGGCACGCGTACTAACCACCTATCTAATTACCTATGATGCCAAATAAGTATAAACCAAGTACTACGGTGGCGGAGGCCGAGACCGCTAACATACCGAACACCAGCAAAGCCATCAGACCACGCATATTAACCTCTTTAACTTACTTTTCTTCGATCTTTAAGCTAGCATCACAAGCCGGGCAATAAGTATACAACGGAAGCTTTGTGTTCGCCTCCAAGCTAATGTCCACCTCTTGGTTACACGCTGGGCAGCGAGTAGTGATTTTTTTACACGCGGAAGTGGCTCGATAACGCAGAAACGCCATAACGGGGCCAGCAATCAAAAAACTCGGCACCAAGATAAAATGGGCGATGGGAATAAAGACAGTTATCAAGGCAATCAGCCAACATAGCCCAAGCATTTTGGCGGCATTCATTGCCCTATCACCGGAAGTAAACCGAATACGGTGTAATGTGCCGTCTACCGGACTACCTTCCCCTGGTCTTATATCTACGATCTGAGATTCTGCAATGGGCATGTGAAACTGCTAGTTAAAAAACAAGTTGTATGTGATAACCCATCTAGTGATAAATGACAAGCCCATCTGAAACCAACAACCATGCAAATAAACAATGATTTCAACGTCGCCGAGCATTTGCTGAGGTGGTTTGACACTCACGGCCGGACGACGCTCCCTTGG
>JANPPH010000398.1:0-4974 GCA_031428395.1 Gammaproteobacteria bacterium | reverse complement strand
AATCGTTGGGACGGTGCATCTTTTCTCGCCCATCTTCAGCACCTTGCGCACCCTCGCTACGAGGCTAATGGAAAATCTGGGTTAAACCCCAGATTTTCCATCTTTTATGCCAGAATCCACCCTTCGCTCAAATTTAGTCCACGGCTAAACCTGCTAAAAGCAAGTTTCACACATACTTTGCTAAAGCTTGTGGCCAAATTGACCGATATCACAAATCGTTGTAGTCCGCGCCGGGGCGGAACATATTTCCAATGGTTATATAGCGAAAAGATGGATACAAATCGACTACAGGCACAACTACAAGCCTTCGACACGTGGAAGGTAGGGCTGATCAAAGCCATTGAGGACTATCAGAGTTGGCTTGCTAAGCATCAACTCGGTAGTCCCGCCGTAGAGTTGCGGCTATATGAGGCCATCGAAACCCTGCGTTCAGATAAGCTAACTATCGCTTTCGTCGCCGAATTTTCTCGCGGCAAAACAGAACTGATCAATGCGATCTTTTTTGCCGATTACAAACGCCGATTGTTACCTTCAGAAATCGGTCGCACTACCATGTGCCCGACTGAGCTATTTTTCGATAATGCTTCACCTGACCCTTACGTGCGCTTATTGCCCATCGAAACACGTCTCAATGACGTCAGTATCGCGGAATTAAAGAAAGAGCCAGCGCATTGGGTCACGCTACCCTTAGACATCCAATCCGCCGATCAAATGGCGGCAACGTTTAGGGAAGTAGCAAAAGTTAAGCGTGTAACGATTGAAGAAGCGCAGCGCTTAGGCTTGTATAACGAAGAAGCGTTAGTTCCAGTGGCGAAAAAAGGTGCCCCTCCAACACATGTTGACGTGCCGATGTGGCGCCATGCGATGATCAGCTTTCCGCATCCATTGCTGCAGCAAGGCTTGGTGATATTGGATACGCCTGGCCTCAATGCGTTAGGCACAGAGCCAGAATTAACAATCAGCATGATACCCAACGCTCATGCGGTGATCTTCGTCTTAGCCGCAGACACGGGCGTTACGCGCAGCGACTTAGATATCTGGCAATATCACATCACAAAGTTTCGCCAGGGCAATCAAAATGGTTTAGTAGCAACGCTAAACAAAATTGATGCCTTGTGGGACGAAATGAAAACCAAGGCAGACATTGATGCCTCGATCACGGCACAGTGCAAAGAAACCGCAAGATTGCTCGATATAGACGTGCGTAACGTCTTCCCAGTATCGGCGCAAAAGGCACTAGTTGCCAAAAGCAAACAAGATCCTGAGCTATTGGCACAGAGCCGCATTTTAGCTCTTGAGGCCTTGTTAGCCGATGAGATCGTACCGTCCAAACAACGCATTGTGAGCGATAGCATAGCGCGCCAAATTGGCGCGCTATTAAGCGAGAGCCGACAACTCGTCGCAAACCGCTTAGCCTCATCACAACATCAGCTTAGCGATCTAAGTAGTCTCGCTTCGCGCAATAAAGATGTGTTGCAACAACTCACCGAGAAAACCCGTGAACGTCAAGCAGGTTACCAAAACAGTGTCAAATATTTCCAATCCAGCCGTCGCAGCTTAGCGCAGCAGGCGAAAACTATGGTGGATGAGCTAAGTGTCGCCTCCTTCGACCAAATGGTGACGAGAATGCGCAAAACCATGACCGACAGTTGGACGACGGCAGGCCTCAAGACAGGCATGAAAGCCTTATTTGATAGTGCACGCGACACGATGCAAGTGGTGACCCGGCATGCCGAACAGACACGCGCACTTATTGACAGCATCTATCGCAAATTCCGCGAAGACAACGACATGCCAGAAATAAAATTTCCAGAGCTGACGCTGCTCGGCTATTTGGCGGAACTCGAAACGCTTTATCAGCATGAAGAGGAGTTTCGTCATAGCACGGTCACGACCATGACTGAGCAAAGCTTGGTAGTGAAGAAATTCTTTATTTCCTTAGTCAGCCACGTGCGTGAAGTATTTGTCAAAGCCAGTCAAGAAACAGATCGTTGGCTGGGCAACGTCATGAACCCGTTGGTCCAACAAATCGAAGAAAACAAATTGCTCCTCGAAAAGCGCCTTGAAACTCTTTGTAAAATCAATGAATCAAGCGAGTCGCTCGGCGAAAAACGCCTGGAACTTGAAAGTTATATACACGCTTGCCATACGCAATTAGGCGTTCTCGATAACATCGCCAAAGCATTAACACCGCCCTCCCAAGACCCACCTCCTGTTGGCGACAGTTTAGCGTTACCTTAAGTTAATGTTCGCAGAGAAGAGCCAACTAAGCATCGTACTTACAAGTTGTTGTCTTTTACTCGCAGAATGTAGCGCGTACCGAAAACCTCCAAGGTTTGCCTACGCCATAATGAGGGGGCGAGCCAGATCTCGCCCCCTCAGCTTCTCTGTCAGACTCTAAACGTTAACCACCGCCACTTGTATACTGCTCAGCGTTCCACCATAAATTGCGTGATCGTATTGCCAATCTGCGACGAATCCAGTGTGGTTACCCGGGTCGATCGCGCGGCTAAAGCCGTTGACTGAAAATGCATAGGCCCCTTGATTATCGGCGGCATAATTTAGTCTGAAAATGGCTGTCCGTATGACACTGTTATTAAGCTGTCCCGTGTGCCAATGCTCCACCGTGCTAACAGGCGTGCGCAGGGCGAGAATCGAGGATGCACTGCCACAACCGTTGGTACTGAGTGACGCATCAAGCAGATGCGTTGCTGACACCTGCCACTCGACCAAAAACTCGATATCGCTAACGGGTCGCCGTACCACGGGGCAATTTAAAGACAGTGGACTCCACGCCGGGCTAGTAGGATCGGTGTCGCTCTGAGCCGGTCGCCATTTAAGAGACTTAAACGGCACTACCGGCGTTGAGTTGTCGATGCGCAGTTTGACCGAGGGCAAATCGGCGAGATGATTCTTAGTTCCATCTCCAAGCTCGACGACGATATCGTACTCACCGTCGGCGTAGCTCGCACTGGGCCATGCCAACAACAACTGGGGTATCATCCAATTGGTCGGATTTGTATCGATGGGGTACCAGCCATTAATATCGGGCGAAAACAAGGTAGGTAGGCCACCTAAAGGTGGAAAATTGTGCCAAGTGAGTCCGACAAAGGGCACCTCAGTGCTACCGTTATAACGATATTTCACCCGGTAATGCTGTGCCCCTGTTGCGCGATTGCAGCCCCGCAACAACAACATGCTAGCAAAAGGTGCTGTCGCAAGTGGATCGACTCCCGCAACGGAAGGGCGTATTGCACCGTCGAGATGAGGGCGGTTTGGCCGCGTCGCGTAACCCGTTGTTGCATCATAATACTGCTCAACGCCAGCGGGATTAATGAGCTGATATTCTCCTACTACGCGAATTCCTAGCGTCTCGCAATCAATCGGCTGCAGTTGATCACAACTTAGAGAGGACAATGCGATAGCTGAGGCATGCAAGGTCACATTGGGAATCGGACCTGAATCCCAACGCACATCAAACAAACCTTCCGCGTAAATAACTTCTTCCACGCCATCGCCATTCACATCCTGCGTCACACGGAATGTAATGTCGGGCACATCAATTATCGGCACCAGCTCGGGAATGAGAACGTCCTTACAGCGCGTTCGCAGAAAAGGACCGACATAATTTTGCAGATCCAGTTTTTCAGCGCGATGTTTGCCTACGTGCAGCGTATTGGGCGAACCGTGTTGTCCGTCCGTGCCTTGCGCTTGATGAAGTTTCAAGAGCTCTTCGGGCATCGGAGGGGCAAGAGATTGGGCGAAAGCCGGCCGTTCTAAGAGTTCGTTGAGCGCACTTGTTGATGTGCCAAATGTGGTTTTTCTTGCCGCGATTTCCAATGTCTTGAGCATCGCAGGGCCAAGCAAGCTGCCAGCCGCGTTGAGTGCAGCCAGATTTTTGATCGAAAACGGAGCAGGATCGGGACCAGGTCCATGCGGCGGCCGAATAATTGGCGGATGTTCTTCAACGAACACTTCAAATTTTTCCAACAGATCTCGAATAGAGGGTTTGACAAATATTTCTGGATAGCAAAATCGTTCAAAGCGCCAACGTAAAATCCAATCAATTTCAAAACGCGGAATAAATACGCAAAAATTTCCGCATGCATCCGTTTTTACGGTCGCGATTTCTTCACGGCGACAAGAGTACGGGAAGCCCCACCACCAATGACTATGGGTGGGAAAGAGGCCCAAAAAGCTACAGTCCGTGTCTTCAACATGTACCGTTGCAAACGGCACAGGATAGTTTATCCCGGTCGCAGCGTCGTGCTTTACCACTCGCCCACAAATTCGTCGAAAGAACAAAATCTCGGGATCAATGTGCCATTTAAATTTCTCGCGAATGTCGGCAATAGATAAGCCGGTGATTTCTTTTACTTCTAAACCGCTGACTTTGGCCAAGCGCTGTGCTTGTAAGTCCGTGATTGGCTGACTATCTGGCGCCATTTTGTCGATGTGATCCTTGTGTTTCATACAACTTCCCTCTTCTTATATTCGTGCAGTGTGGTGAAATGAATACGCGTCGCTGCCGCGAGAGATGCGCCAATGTCGCATCAAAAAAATCGGCAGCGTCTGTCTAAGCATAAACAGCACCTCGGTGTACCGCAGCGCACTATTAACGAAAAATCAGCGCAATATTCACACAACACGACCGGCGTTTATGATCCGTGTACGCCAGACTCGGAGGCCAAACCACGAAGTAATCGGGTTCGACGAATTTAGCGTAGGCGCATGTGGCCAGTATCAGACTCAACGCAAACGGAGGTTTGCGGAAGGATAGAACTATGGGGGTGTAAGGTGTAGCCAACGTCTTTATAAATTTACACTGATGATTTGCCACTTGCCGCGTCCGCGCATTGCGAAAGGTCCCCTTACTGAGTACACTTTCGGGTTTGTTCAGGTTATTTGCGGACCAACAGTCAATGCCCGATTCAATTCCCGCTGATTCTGCGGGGTTAGT
The DNA here is from genome assembly GCA_031428395.1 of Gammaproteobacteria bacterium. Classification (GTDB taxonomy): domain Bacteria; phylum Pseudomonadota; class Gammaproteobacteria; order JAADHS01; family JAADHS01; genus JANPPH01. The sequence continues at coordinate 14 of JANPPH010000398.1, read as the reverse complement.
AACGCCTAGAACAA
>JANPPH010000397.1:0-13951 GCA_031428395.1 Gammaproteobacteria bacterium | reverse complement strand
CCGACACCGATTTTCCGCTGACCAAATACGGCTCGATCGATCCGGCGAGCCTTAAAATTTCTGACTTCAATGAGCGTAAAGCCAAAGGCGAAAGCATAGATCTTACTAACTGCGATTTCCGTGGTGTTGATCTGCGCACCCTAGACGCAGATGGCTTGGATTTGAGCGGCTGCTACTTCCGCCAATCCGACCTTCGCGGCGTCGATTTCAGTAAGGCGAAGTTAGAAGGCGCAAGCATTAATGCGGCAAAAATATCCGGCACTTACTTTCCGCCGCAATTGACCGCCGACGAAATTACCTTGTCCTTGTTACATGGAACACGAATGCGCTACACGAGCATAGGCGAAATTTCGCCCCCTGCCTCTGACCGCAATGCAAGTTGATGTGCATGCGCAATGCTGTGGCAGAACGTTTACTACCTCTCTCGCACCGCCATCGCTGGAAGCACTTCATCAGCTAATAACCGCTGCAATCCGGCCATCTCCGGCCAGCGACCACAGGCCTCCACCACGTAACTCATGGTACGCGGAATGTCTTGCAGGTAGCCAGGCTTAGCATCGCGAATATTTAATCTTGCGAAAATACCAATCGCCTTCAAATGGCGCTGCACACCCATCAAATCAAACCAACGCATAAACTGTTTTAGTTCAATGCCACCGAGAAGCCCTTGTTGTTTGGCATTCGCCAAATAATACTTAACCCATTCCTCGACTTGGCTTGGTGGCCATTTTATATAACAGTCACGCAACAGCGACACCAGGTCATACGTCATTGGGCCGACCACTGCATCTTGGAAGTCGAGAACGCCAGGATTATTTTGTGAGGTAACCATGAGATTGCGCGAGTGGTAATCGCGATGCACCCAAACACGAGGTTGCTCCAACGCCGCTAGCGCTAGGAGCTGAAACGCGTCCTCTAGAGCCTGCAGCTGAGTTGCGTCCAATGCCAACCCCAGATGTTGAGCGATAAACCAATCACGAAAAAGTCCCATTTCGCGCAGCAATAGGGCATGATCATACGGCGGCAAGCCAATTCCTTGGTGGCTACCTGCTTGCAGCCGGATCAACGTATGGATAGCGTCAGTGTAAAGGCGCTCTGCGCTCTCTGCATTAAGTTCGCTTAAATACTGTTTGCTACCGAGATCGCTTAGCAACAAGAATCCACGCACCAAATCTTGCTTTAAGATTTGCGGCACATGCAAACTAAGGTCGCCAAATGCCCAGGCAATAGCGACAAAAGGGCGGCAGTTTTCGTGGCTAGGCGGAGCGTCCATCACTATATAAGTGTCGCCATTGTGCACGACACGGAAGTAACGTCGGAAACTGGCATCGCCCGAGGCGGGCGCTATATCGAACGATTCAAATCCAACGATTTCTTTTAACCAGCGGCTTAGTTCAACCAACCGAACGTCACCTTGCGAAATATCATTCATGCTAGGAATTCTCTACAATCAGCGGCGAAATACAGGGCAATTCGAAAATTTGATTTGCCAGCACTTTAAACAGCAGCCTATTCTATGTGAATTTAACCCAGATTTTCCATTAGCCTCGTAGCGAGGGTGCGCAAGGTGCTGAAGATGGGCGAGTAAAGATGAAAAAACAGTCGGAGGCGTAGTCACTCTACGGTGACAGACTGTTTTTCATCTTTACTCGCGCAGATTCAGTGCGTTGTGCGGCCGCAGTAGAGTGCTAATGGAAAATCTGGGTTTAATGCCACACGACTTTTATGCCACTAAAAAATGCCTATCCTCAGTGGTGAATTTGAATAAGTTTCTGCGTCTGCCTTGGTTAGCTGGAGGAATCTGCGCGCTGTCGATAACGAATTGTTATGGAGCAACGCCAGAAATTTCTTTAGGTCTATGCCACGCCCCGCCGCCGGTCGTATCCCGCTACACCGACTTTAGCCTCAGCGCGACCGACCCCGCTTCGACATCAACGCAAATGGTTGGCGATCAAGCGACCGGGGAAGGCGACATTTATACCTTAACCGGCAACGTCCACGTCCAACGCGGCGCGCGGTGGTTAGAAGCCGATTCCGCAAGCTATAACAAAGAAAGCGACGAGGTGAATGCGGAGGGTAATGTCCGCACTGCGGATGAATTATCCAGCATCACCGGTGAGTCCGCGCAATTTAACCTATCGACCGATCAGGGTCACGTTGATACCGTTAAGTATCGATGGTTCGAACGCGGCGCGCGTGGCGAAGCGGCAACGGCGATTATCGACAGTAGTGACCAATTACGCCTGCAACAAGCGACCTTTACCACCTGCGAAGCGGGGCATGAGGCTTGGCGCATTTATGCCAACTCAGTGAAGCTAGATAACGCCAGCGGTTTTGGCAGCGCATCAGCCGCGCTGCTCACCTTCAAAAATGTCCCGATCATGTTCCTGCCTTATATGACCTTCCCGATTAACGCGCAACGCAAGTCCGGTTTTTTGTTACCGAGCATGGGCATCTCCAAGCGTTTAGGCACCACCATTGCTTTGCCTTATTACCTCAATCTTGCGCCTAACTACGATGCCACGGTAACCGCGCGCAGCATGACAAAGCGCGGAGTGCAGCTTGAAAATGAGCTGCGTTACATCACCCAACACCAGCGCGGCCTCTTACGCGTCGATTACCTACCAAAAGACGATGTTGCGGGTGAGGATCGCCTTTTCGCCGCCTACCGGCACAGCGCGCGGCTTGGGCAAAATGGGGCGATGGAACTCAACCTCAATCACGTCTCCGACGTCGATTATTTTAAAGATTTTGGCAATAGCCTGTCGCAGGCGAGCACATCTTATGTGGAAGAGCGCTTGGATCTGTCCTATGCCCGCGGCTCGCACTCATTGATTGGGCGCCTGCAAGGCTATGAAATGCTTGACCGTACGACATCCGCAAGCTCTCGGCCGTATCGGCTTTTGCCGCAACTGATCTACACCACACGTACCAGCTGGGATGAGTACAACACGGGCCTTGATTTTCGCGCGCAACTAGATCGCTTCGATCAACGCGAGCGCGTGGACGGAACGCGCTTTGACGTGGCCCCTTCTGTCACCTCGCCTTACCAACGTATGTGGGGCTATTCGATCCCCCGCATCACCTTACGCCACACCCAATACCAGCTTAGGAATTTAGATGACAGCCACAACACCGTCGCGCGCACGCTGCCCGTGTTTAGCGTCGATAACGGCTTGTTTTTCGACAGGGAGTTTACCTTCGCCAAAGAACCCGAAATTCAGACCCTAGAGCCGCGCTTGTTTTATGTCTATATTCCCTATCAAGATCAAACAACGATCCCGCTATTTGACACCAGCGCCACCACCTTTAGCTTCGGTCAAATGTTTCAGGAAAACCGCTTTTCAGGCTTTGATCGCATTGGCGATACCAACCAATTAACGGCGGCGCTGACCACCCGTTTCATCAGCGGAACAACCGGCGCGGAACGAATCCGCGCCAGCATCGGTCAAATCTTCTACTTCAGTGATCGGCAAGTGACGCTCAGTGGCAGCAACGATACGGGACGCAAATCGCGCATTGCTGCCGAGGTCAATGCCACGATGACTGATAAATGGGTAGCCCGCGCCGAGCTAGTGCGCAACCCTGAGCTGGGTAAGTTCGACACTATTGGCGCCAATTTGCGCTATCGCGATGGCGAAGGCCGGATTTTCAGCGCCTATTATCGCTACGTCCGCGACAGCATCGACCAAAGTGACTATGTGTTCCGTTTGCCTCTCTCATCGCGCTGGCATGCCGTGGGCCGCTGGGCCTACTCCTATCACGATGAGCGCATTCTCGAGACCTTCGCCGGTCTTGAATACGATAGTTGCTGCTGGGGTCTGAGCTTCGTGCAGCGCAAATATTATACTGGCCCGCAAGCCGATTCAGATTCGGAATACAACCAATCGTGGCTGATTCAGCTTAAACTTAAGGGCTTAACCAGCCTTGGCGATTCAGTCGATAAAGCCCTAGACCGTGGTATCCTAGGCGATCGTGCTCTTACCTCAAATTACACATCCGATTTGGCGCTTTAGACAGCAGACAATTATGACGAAATCCTTTCCAACCTTTTTTATGTGTTTGTTTTCACTGTTTTTAATGGGGCCACTCCACGCCTCAGCGGAGACCGTGGAACTCGACCGTATTGTCGCCATCGTCAATAACGACATCATCACTTATAGCGCCTTACAAAATGAGGTGCGCACCGTAAGCCAGCAACTTCGTCAACAGCGAGCCGCGCAGCCGCTACCGCCAAATGACGTGCTGCAAAAGCAGGTGCTCGAACGCTTAATCGTCAAAGAACTACAGCTGCAACTTGCCGACAGCACTGGCATCCGGGTTGACGATGAAACGCTCAATAAAACCACTAGCCGTATTGCCGCGGATAATAAGCTGACGCTTCAACAATTCCGCGATGCGCTCACCAAGGAAGGCTACGATTTCGCCGTGTTTCGTGAAGATATTCGCAAAGAAATTATCCTGACGCGTTTGCGTGAACGCCAAATAAACAGCCGCATTAGCGTTGGTGATAGTGAGATAGCCAACTTCCAGGCAACGTCCGAGCGCCAAGGAAATAAAGATACTGAATTCCATATGGCGCAAATTCTCATCAGCGTACCTGATGCTGCATCGCCTGAAACATTGCAGGAATTGCGCAATAGAGCGCAACAAGTTTTAGAGCGCTTACGGAGCGGTGCGGATTTTACTGAGACCGCCATTGCCGTTTCAGACGGTCAACAAGCGCTTCAAGGTGGTGATTTAGGTTGGCGTAAATCCGGTGAACTGCCCACGCTGTTTACCGATATCGCCAATAAATTGCAGCCTGGGCAACTGAGCGACCTAATCCGTAGCCCAAGTGGTTTCCATATCGTAAAATTGATTGGCGTGCGTGACAACGAACCCCACATTGTTGAGCAAACCTTAGCCCGGCATATCCTCATTCGTACCAATGAGCTAACCACCGACGAAGACGCGCAGCGCCTCTTAGTTGGCCTAAAGCAACGCGCCGAGGCTGGCGAAGATTTTGCCAAATTGGCTCAAGCCCATTCCACGGATCTCGTCAGCGCCGCCGACGGTGGCAGCCTTGGCTGGTCCAATTCAGGCGATAATGTGCCGCTTTTTGAAGAGATAATGAATAAAACCACACCTGGCACTATTAGCGAACCCTTCAAGACCAATTTTGGCTGGCATATCGTTAAAGTTGAAGAACGTCGCGAGATCGATAACACAGCCGAGTTCCAGCGCAAAAAAATCCGTGATCTAATCCGCCAGCGCAAGATCGAGGAAGAAACGGAAACCTGGTTGCGGCGTTTGCGCGATGAGGCTTATGTGGAATATCGACTGTAAGCACAACTGCCCAAAATAGTCTGTGGCGACTACTTTCAACACAGGCCAAGGCCCTTCGACAAGCTCAGGGCGAACGGGCTTCGAACTTCTGGCCCTATCACTTAATCAAAAATACTGACTATGATATCAAGTGGTCCATTGCTCAATTCAGTCTCAAACATCCCTCGTTTTGCCCTCACTCCAGGTGAGCCTGCGGGTATTGGGCCTGATCTATGTATCCAGCTAGCACAGCAAAAATTTGATGCGCAATTGGTCGTGATTGCCGATCCTGACTTACTGATTAACCGCGCCAAACAGTTACGCTTGCCGCTCCAGATCCAAGCGTTTCGTCCCGAGCACCCGCCAACAAAACATCGACCGGGCAATCTATGGGTAAAGCCTGCCCGACTGCGTTCTCAGGTTGAGTACGGGCAACTCGATATTCGCAATGCGAGTTATGTTTTGGATACCTTGCAGTTGGCGGTTGAAGGCTGCATGCAGGGCAATTTTTCGGGCCTGGTCACCGGGCCTGTGCAAAAAAGTGTCATCAATGCCGCTGGTATTCCATTTACGGGTCATACCGAATTTCTCGCGGAGCTGTCAGGCTGCGATGTGGTGATGATGCTGATGACGAAAGGATTGAGGGTTGCGTTAGCGAGTACGCACTTAGCATTGAAAGACGTCAGCGCTTACATCACTCAAGCCCGCTTGGAAAAAGTCCTGCATATTTTACATCGAGGTTTGACGCTGCAATTAGGCATAGCTGATCCACACATTTTAGTCTGTGGCCTTAACCCACATGCGGGAGAAAGCGGACACCTTGGCCGCGAAGAAATCGAAGTCATCGAGCCGGTACTCACGCGCCTGCGTAGCGAGGGCATGCGTTTGCAAGGGCCGCTGCCCGCCGACACGTTGTTTATCCCCAAATACCTGCAACAAGCGGATGCCGTACTGGCCATGTATCACGATCAAGGTCTACCTGTACTCAAGCACATGGGCTTCGGCCACGCCATTAACGTCACCTTAGGTTTACCGTTCATTCGCACCTCCGTCGATCACGGCACGGCGTTGGATCTGGCAGGAAGCGGCTCCGCTGATCCCACGAGTTTTATCGAGGCCATCAACGCTGCAATCGAAATGTCACATTGCATAGGCAGCCATCATTAATGGAAACGTCCGACCCAACTCATCGACCACGCAAACGCTTTGGCCAGCACTTTTTGCATGACCAGCGTGTCATTGAGCGCTTGATTAAAGTCATTCACCCACGCGTAGGCGAAAGACTGGTCGAAATTGGCCCTGGTTTGGGTGCTCTGACTTACCCACTGCTAACGTCAGTCGGCGAACTAGATGCGGTGGAACTTGATCGCGATGTGGTTCAGCATTTAGCCAAATATTGCGCGACAGCTGGCAAACTCACCATACATCAAGGCGATGTACTAAGGTTCGATCTCGCCACACTAAACCCCGAGCCTCAATCACTACGTGTGGTCGGCAACCTACCCTACAACATCTCCACACCGCTCATGTTCCACATGCTCGAACAATCTCAATGGGTGCAAGACATGCACTTCATGGTGCAGAAAGAAGTCGCGCAACGCCTGGTTGCAGAACCTAACTCCGAGCACTACGGGCGTCTGTCGGTAATGATTCAATATCGCTGCGAAGTACACCTATTATTTATTGTCGGCCCTGATTCCTTCACACCTCCACCTAAAGTAGATTCTGCCGTCGTACGCCTTATCCCAATGCGACAGCCAACATACCCCGCAGCAGACGAAAAAACCTTCAGCGCCATCGTCAATCAGGCCTTTTCAGCGCGCCGAAAAACGCTACGCAATGCATTGCGCACCCAATTGAGTGCAGCCGATATCGAAGCCCTCGGCATCGACCCCGGCACTCGATCAGAAACACTATCGGTAGAAGAATTTGTACGCCTAAGCGACCTCGCGTTCCAACTAAACCAAACACCAAATTAGAAATTTTTTGGTTATTTCTCTTGGTTGTTTACTTCTTTCTTACACCCACGTAGAGGCTGCCGAGCACTGGAAGGCAGCGAGGATCAGGCCCGCAGGGGCACCGCATGGATGCGGTGCGTTCATCCTCAGCACACGGACGTGCTGTGGATGAACCCCCTCGCTGCCTGAAGCGCGCAGGGAACCCGAAGGGCTGCCTCTCCGGGGCGGTTTTTCTTTTGGTTACTTTTCTTTGTGCCGCTCACAAAGAAAAGTAACTCGCCTTCGGGTGCGAGAACCCGATTAAATAACATCGTGGCCGCAGGCCATTCCAAATCACTACGGCAGGGGCTTAAGTAGCACGCCAGCGCTCTGCATCGTCTATCGAAGGGTTTAATTTAACCTCCATCATCCTCACGTCGCGGCCTAAGGTCATCATCATGCTGAGCGATTGCCCCACGCATCTCGCATAAAGCATCATGAAGTTCTGCCACGCTTTCAAGGTCGTGTGCCGCAGGATTTTGAATAGCGGCACGGATACTGCGCTAAAGCTCTGGAAGGGTCATATTGTTAACTCGTTTTAACCTGACCGTTCATGATCGTCTGTTCCTAAGATGAAGGCACGGTAGGAGTAGTAAGTGCGAATTTATTCACACGATAAGCCGCGCGGATGAATCCGCACCTACCCTCTATCTATGCGTTCTCGTTACGGCCACTATTGCCGTTGACGATTTAACTAGGAACAGCTTGTTTGGTTTTTTACTTGCCTTTAAAAGCTTCTACTTCTAAGGCCAAATCCATTTCATCGCCGACAGCCGGTAGCGCAAAATTGACACCGAAATCGGAGCGCTTAATTTTGGCTGTCGCGTCAAAACCGCACACATCAACTTTTTTCATCGGGTGCACGGCGCAGTTCATGCGCTTAATCGTCAATGTCACAGGCTTGGTCACGCCTTTGATTGTAAGATTACCTTCTACCGTGGCCAGCGTGTCGCCGTTGAACGTGACTTTGCTCGACTTGTAGGTAATATCAGGAAATTCAGCAACGCTCAAGAAGTCGGGCGAACGTAAGTGGTCATCACGCTTTTTGAAGCCTGTATCTACGGATGCGGCATCGATTTTGATATCCACCGTCGCGGTTTTTGCGGCCTTATCCCAGCTGAGTTTACCTTGGGTTGCACCAAAGCGACCGTGCATGGTTGAGAAGCCTAAATGACTAATCGTAAAATTTGGGAACGTATGTTCAGGATCAATATTATAGGAATCTGCAGCAGCAAAAACACTCATAGGCGCAGCAACTAAAGCAACGGTTAAGGCGATACGATGAAACATTGACTCTACTCCTTAGCTGAATGAACAAACAATCAAACTGGAAGTGTGCCACCACTCTTCCATGTTAAATAAATTGCAGCGCCTGCAAACGGCGCAGCGACCAACATCAACATTGACGCTTGGGCCCAGCGCGGCCACGCAGCGGGCACAGGCACATTCATCACAAATGGAATGAACACCAAAGGCAATAGGACGTGCATCGGCAACTGCGCATAAACGCTGGCGGAAATCCCTACCAGGGTTAAGATCACGGCGGCGGTAAAAGCGAATATCGTACCCACATCGAACTGCCGCCACACGACGCTAAGCAACAATGCCGCCATTGCTGCAGCACCGACCGAGAGTGAAAACTGGCTCAAGAGGGCTGAGGCAGAAAGCAAGATGGCAATGCCCGCACCAAAGCCGAGGGCAACTGTCGCGGCCGACGCCCTCATTGCCTTATGGCGCAAAATGGCAAATCCCAATCCCATCATAGCCGCATAAATGCTGGCTTGAAAACCCAAAATCCACATTGCGTCGCTTTCTTTACGCAACAACACTGGCCAGATGAGCCATAACACACCCGCTACACAGCCAGTCACCATAATGATGCTGAGCCAGCGTCTCTTTAGGCCGAAGGCATCCATCGCAAACCCAAGCATTGCCGCAACAACGCCGAGCAACACAATTTTTCGCGTGCTGGTTAATGGCGTCATTTCAAAGCCAGTAGTGAAAAACACATTAACGAGAAATGCAGCAATTAAACCGAATCCCGCCCAAAACCAACCCAACGTACGTTGCAGCACAGCGCTGATAATTAGCGCCACCAAAAATGGGGCGATACCGGATTGGAAAGCGGGATTAGTTAGTAACTCATTCATGGCGACGGAGGGTTATAGGACGCATCCCATACAAAGCAGATTGAGCGGAAAGTATAGCACAGGCACACAGCTAGCCCTTCAACCTAAAAAAGGCAGTTGGAATCTACTGCGGACGTTTAATATGCTGAATCTGCAAGATTTTTTCGTTAAATTTTGGCTCACCGTAGGGGTGACTACGGCTTCGCCAAAATTTAACAAAAAAATATTCCATCTTCAACATCTTAAGCGCCCTCGCTACGATTCCAACTGCCTTTTTTAGGTTCAATCACGCCGAGTTAAGGTTTCCAGCAACAGGAGGAGCGCCGCTGATTTCCTGCATCTTACTTTCAATCCACTGCTCAGCAAGAGCGCTAATCTCATTGGCCGAACGATCCTTTGACTCAATTACCGGGCCTATACAAAGACGGATGATTCCGGGACGTTTTATAAAGCCTTGGCGAGGCCAATATTCACCAGCATTATGCGCGACTGGCACAACGGGATAAGCAGCCTTGTGCGCGAGTCGCGCACCGCCCAGGTGATATTGCCCGCGCTGACCTGGTGGAATGCGCGTGCCTTCCGGAAACACAACTACCCAGCGGCCTTTGGTCAATCGATCTGTACCTTGTTCCACTAACTGCTTGATGGCTTTGCGCGCATTTTTTCTATCGATTGCGATAGGCTCAAGCATCGCCAGGCCCCAGCCAAAAAAGGGAATCCATAACAGTTCGCGTTTTAGTATCCACACTTGTGGCGGAAAAATATGTTGCAGCGCCAACGTCTCCCACGCAGATTGATGCTTACATAATACCACCGCATTTTGCGCCGGAATATTCTCTTGGCCTTCCACCGAATAGCGCAAATTACAGGTAATTTTTAGCCACCACAGGTTGAAACGCGACCATTGCGAGATAAAGCCGTAACGCAGCCGGAACGGCAGCGGAAACGTCATTACGCTCAGGGGAGCGAACACCAGAATCGACAGCACATAACCTAGCGCAAACAGTGACGAGCGAAAAAATAACATAGGACTCAATAGATAACTAAAGTTCGCAGACCACAACTACGGGGTCGGTTCTTGCAATAACGCATCGACCGCTGCTGATAAATCCGCGTAAATCGGCACATTCTTAGGCAATTTACCCGACAGCATCGCTTCTTCACCATTGCCTGTACGAACCAATATAGGGCGTGCGCCGACGGCCTGAGCCGCTTGGATGTCGCGCAAGGAATCGCCGATTGCAGGTACATTTTGCAAATCGATTTTCAAGCGTGCGGCGATGTCGTCAAATAATCCCGGCGCGGGTTTGCGGCAACGGCAATTTGCATCGGGGCCGTGTGGACAAAAAAATACAGCGTCGATAAAGCCGCCGACCTCGTTTAATAAATAGTTCATTTTTTGATGGATACGCGCTAACGCATCCATATCGTACAAACCTCGCGCCAAGCCCGATTGGTTGGTCGCGATGATGATTCGGTAATCGGCATGATTTAAGCGCGCGATGGCTTCTAAGCTGCCTGGAATCGGCAACCATTCGTCGGGCGTTTTAATATATTCGCTGGAGTCGTAGTTAATCACTCCGTCACGATCTAGAATTACTAAACGCATTGCCATGGTTAACCCTGCAGGTGAGATAAGTCGGCGACATTAAGAAATAGCTCGCTAATGCTATTGAGCAAACGCAGCCGATTATCGCGAATCGCTCTATCATCAACCATGACCATTACTTGATCAAAAAACGCATCGACCACATCACGCAAACCCGCCAATTTTTCTAAAGCGGGTTGATAGTCGCGCGCCTCTAATAATGGCTGAATTATTTTTACTAAACTTGTCACTCGTTCGGCCAAATTCTGTTCCGCGCCCTCCGCCAGCAACGCAAAATCAACTGGTCTCGAGGCATCAACCTTGGCTTGCCGCAAGATGTTATGAATGCGTTTATGCGCGGCGGCGAGACTAGCCGCTTCAGGCAGTTGGCGAAAAGAGGCAACCGCGCGCAAGCGCGAATCGAAGTCATAAGGCTGTGACGGCCTGCGAGCCAAGACGGCTTCAAATACATCCGGGGCGATGCCTGCCTCAACATAATAAGCGCGCAAACGTTCCAGCATGAAGTCGAAGACCTGCTTGGCGATCGTTGCTGCATTGGCGGTAACGTGTAATCCACTTAATGCATCGTCAATTAACACGGCTAAGTCGAGCGGCAAACGCTGTTCAATCATGGTGCGTAACAGGCCCAGTGCCGCACGTCGCAAGCCGAAGGGGTCTTTGTCGCCGGTAGGCAATTCGCCGATACTGAATATGCCCACCAAGGTGTCTAGCCGGTCGGCAATTGCAAGCGCTTGACCAAGCATGGACGGCGCCAGTTGATCACCCGCGAAACGCGGCAAGTACTGCTCATCAAGCGCCCTAGCGACGCTAGCATCCTCATGATTTGGCGCTTTTTGCGCATACTCGGAGCCAATGAAGCCTTGCAACTCGGGAAACTCGTTGACCATATTGGTCAGCAAATCGCATTTGGATAATAGTGCGGCGCGGTCAGCTAATGCTAATTCGTGTTCAGAGGCACCCAAGGCCCGCGCGATGCTTAAAGCGAGACGCGCGACGCGTTGCGTTTTGTCATAGACACTGCCCAGCTTCTTATGAAAAATGACCGTCTTCAAGCCCGCTATGTGCGCATCCAACGGTTGTTCGAGATCTCGTTGATAAAAGAATTTTGCGTCTTCCAATCGCGCTCGCAAAACCCGCTGATTGCCCGCGATGATAGTCGAAGGATCCTTGCTTTCAATGTTGGATACGGTAATAAAATACGGCTGCATAACGCCCTGATCGTCCACGACATGAAAATATTTTTGATTATTTTTCATGGTAGAAATAAGCGCCCTATGTGGCACTTCTAAAAACTGCGGGTCAAAACGGCCGATCAAAGCCATTGGCCATTCGACTAAGGCCGTCACTTCATCTAATAAATCCGTATCAATAACTGCCTGATGACCGACTGACTTTGCGGCCTCAACGACTTGGCCAAAAATCGCCTCGCGCCTTACTGACATATCGGCGAGCACATGCCCTTCAGTTGCGAGCAGAGGAACGTAGGCGGCAGGTTCGGCAATATAGATAGCTCGTGGATGATGGAAGCGGTGGCCTTGTGTATGCCGGCCAGCACGCAGACCCAAAACCGAACCGTCAATCATATCGTTACCGTAAAGCAACACCACCCAGTGCACTGGGCGAACAAATTCTGCCGTTAACTCGCCCCAGCGCATACGCTTTGGGATCGGCAGCGCGGCTAACGCTTGTTCGACAATCCCAGGCAATAATTCTTGAACAGGTTTGCCCAGTTGCAGCATTTTAAAAACCAACCACGAACCTTTTTCTGAGTGCACCGTTTCGAGTTGCTCGATCTCTACATTGCAAGAGCGCGCGAAACCCACCGCCGCAGGGGTAGGATTACCTACTTCGTTAAACGCTGCGGCGAGCGCCGGACCTCGACGCTCGATAGGCACATCGGCTTGCGTTGCGCTAAGATTCTCAACTATCACGGCCAAACGACGTGGTGCAGCAAAATGCCGTACGTCGCCGTGGACTAAATTCAATTTAGCAAGCCCCGCTATCATGCCCTGCGCAAAACTCTGCGCGAGCTTGGACAAGGCTTTAGGTGGCAGTTCTTCAGTGCCAATTTCAACCAAAAAATCGCCACGATCTTGCATAAATTACGCGCCATCCTTTTTCAACATCGGGAAACCCAGTTTTTCACGGCGCTGAAAATAGGCTTCAGCCACGGCGCGTGATAACGCTCTTACGCGAAGAATATAACGCTGCCGTTCGGTGACAGAAATTGCGTGGCGGGCATCGAGTAGATTAAACGTGTGCGATGCCTTTAGCACCATTTCATAGGCAGGCAAAGGCAGATCGACCTCAATCAATTTCTTGCTCTCGCGCTCGCAGGTATCAAACCAGGCAAGTAGCGCTGCGGTGTCCGCCTGCTCGAAATTGTACGCCGACATTTCCACTTCGTTCTGATGGAACACATCGCCGTAACTGACCCGACCATTCGGCCCCTGTGTCCAGGTCAAATCGTAAACGCTTTCTACGCCTTGCAAATACATTGCGATACGCTCAAGCCCATAAGTGATTTCGCCCGTAACAGGGCGACAATCTAAGCCACCTATTTGTTGAAAGTAAGTGAATTGGGTGACTTCCATGCCGTTCAACCACACTTCCCAGCCTAAACCCCACGCGCCCAAGGTGGGCGATTCCCAGTTGTCTTCGACAAAACGAATATCATGCACTAGTGGATCAAAACCCAACGCGCGCAGCGAGCCCAAATACAATTCTTGAATCTCTAAAGGCGAAGGCTTGAGAATGACCTGAAACTGGTAGTAATGCTGTAAGCGATTTGGATTTTGTCCATAGCGGCCATCGGTAGGGCGGCGTGAAGGCTGGACAAACGCGGCGCGCCAAGGCTCTGGACCTATAGCACGCAAAAAAGTGGCGGGATGGAATGTACCCGCGCCGAC
>JANPPH010000396.1:0-7613 GCA_031428395.1 Gammaproteobacteria bacterium | reverse complement strand
CGATAATTTCACGTTGCCCTGGCAGACGCACAATCATATCCGGCCGCCAAATACCGTCGCTGGTAGCCAGGTGGGTTTGCTCGAAAAAATCGCAATTCGACACCATGCCAGCCAGTTCCACCAAACGTCGCAACGTCATCTCACCCCATTGCCCACGCACCTCGGGACGGCGTAAAGCGGTGACAAGATTACGCGTTTCTTGTTGCAGCATGAATTGCGTTTGCGTCATGCCTTCAAGATGCTTGGCGATACTGCCATAAGCCTCTTTGCGTTCGCGCTCAACGGCATGAATTTGCTGCTCCGTTTTGTTCAACGCTTCTTTGATGGGGTTAAGCAAGGTTTCAATCGCTTTTTCTTTCTGGCCCAGTTCGCCACTCGCTAAAATGTGAAATTGACTCAGTTTTTCCTGGGCCAATTTCAAAAATTCTTCGCTATTGTGTTTGAGCGCTTGGCTTGATAGGGCAGCAAAATTACGCGACAACTCATTGCGCGACTGTTCAAGGCTGATTATTTTCTCTTGGGTAGCAAGCTGCGTGGCAGTTAAACGAATATTTTCGTGGAGAAGATGTGCATTACGTCGTTGGCCAAGGAGATATCCAATAAATAAACCAGCCAGCACCGCAAGTGTCAGGCTCAAAACCTCGGCGAGGGAATAAGTCATGTCAGTCGGCGTTTTGGTCTAACCAGGCGAGAACGGCGGCAGGGTTTTCGAGCAACGCATCGGCACCCCACGTTTCCGGCGTATCGCTTTCCGCGAGGGAGCCGAATAACGCCACGAGAGTTTGCATGCCCGCATTCTTGCCCGCTTGAACATCGCGTTGCGCGTCACCGATATAAACACAATGGCCCGGCTCGCAACCCGATCGTTCGCAAGCAAGTAGCATCGGCGCAGGGTGCGGTTTGCGTTGCTCTATGGTATCGCCGCTGATAATGCACGCACAGCGTGCGCTCAATCCGAGCTGTTCCAATAATGGTTCAGTTAGCCAAGCGGGTTTATTGGTGACTACACCCCAGCGCATGCCGCGCTCTTCAATCGTTGCGAGGACTTCGGCCATACCTGGAAAAAGATCGCTTGCGCAGGCTAAGTTGTCACGATACAGATTGAGGAAGCGATCGCGTAAAGGAATAAAGGCGGGATCGGTGGGGGCAATGCCGAAAGCCAGTTCGATTAACGCTGTGGAGCCGTGGGAGACGACGGGGCGAATGTGTTCATAGGCTAAGGCAGGTTGGCCTTGCTCAACTAATACCCGATTGAGTGCTGCGGCAATATCCGGGGCGGTATCGACCAGCGTGCCGTCGAGGTCAAATAACACGGTTCGCAAAGCAGGGCGGTTTATGACCATGTCGGTTCCAAACAGTTGGGGCTAAGCGAGCGGCTTTTGCGCGTAAGCAAGATAATTGACGTCGATATCATTGGTCACTTTAAAGTGACGTGTCAGCGGATGGTAGGTGATGCCTTTCAACTCGCCTAAATCCAACCCTGCAGCGCGCAACCAGCGATCCAATTCTGAAGGTTTGATGAACTTGCTATAGTCATGGGTTCCTTTCGGCAACATATTCAACAAATACTCAGCACCAATTACTGCTAATAGATACGCTTTCGGATTGCGATTGATGGTGGAGAAAAATAACCGCCCACCTGGCTTTACCAGTGTTGCACAAGCGCTAATCACAGACGCCGGATCAGGAACATGCTCAAGCATCTCCATACACGTTACGACATCGAAACTGTTCGGCTCACTGGCTGCCAGTTCTTCAGCGGTACAGTGTCGATAGTCTATTTCAAGGCCCGATTCGAACAAATGCAGCTTGGCTACTTTGAGTGGTCCCTCACCCGCATCAATGCCTACCACGTCGGCCCCTTGCAGGCGCAAGCTTTCGGTCAATATGCCACCACCACAGCCTATATCGACCACACGTTTGCCGTGCAGCGATACGCGATCTTGGATGAAGCGCAAACGTAATGGATTGATATCATGCAACGGCTTAAATTCACCTTCGCGATCCCACCAACGCGCTGCCGCTTCGTCAAATTTTGCCACTTCGGCGTGGTCAATGTTTACTGTGTTCACCATATGTCGATGTCTAACCTTAAGCGTGATCAGCAGGCGCAATGCGCTTTTGCCATACCTGTGTTTTAGCCAAAATATGTTGTTCGTTAAGCGTCGTCAATGCGCGGTTTTTCAATAACTGTTTACCGGCAACCCAGACATCGGTGACGCAATGGCGGTCGGTGCTGTACACCAATTGGGAAATCGGATGATACACCGGCTGGGAGCTCAAGCCGCCAAGATGCACAGCGCAGATATCGGCGGATTTGCCCACCACCAACGAACCGATTTCTTCTTCTAAGCCTAAAGCGCGGGCGCCGTTGAGGGTGGCCATGCGCAAGGCGACGTTAGCCGGCAACGCCGCCGCATTACCCGTCACCGCTTTGGCAAGCAACGCTGCCATGCGCATTTCACCCATCATATCTAAATCGTTATTACTTGCCGCACCATCTGTGCCCAAGGCCACATTCACGCCTGCATCGAGCAACTTCTGCACAGGGCAGAAACCGCTGGCGAGTTTCATGTTCGATTCAGGGCAATGAATAACATGCGTTCCCATCTGCGCGCACAAAGCAATTTCAGCCTCAGTCAGTTGCGTCATATGCACTGCGGCAAGACGCGGTGACATCAGTCCCAATTTTTCCAAACGGGCGAGAGGGCGTTCCGCGTGCTGTTGCAGACTGCCACCAATCTCATCGGCAGTTTCGTGCACATGCATCGTAATCTGCACATCCATTTCTTCCGCCAACGCGGCAATGCGTTGCAGCGGATCGTTGGAAACAGTATAGGGCGCATGCGGCGCGAACACGGTTTTAATCAGCGGGTGATATTGATACTGATCGTGCAGCGCTAAACCCTTGTGTAAATATTCATCGGCATTGTTGGCCCAGGCGCTCGGAAAGTCGATCAAAATTATACCGACCACAGCGCGCATGCCTGCTATGGCCGCGGCATGTGCTGTCTGGTCAGGGAAAAAATACATATCGCTAAAGCAGGTAGTGCCGCCGTGCAGCATCTCGGCCATGGCCAATTCAGTGCCGTCGCGCACAAAATCCGCATTCACCCATTTCGCTTCTGCAGGCCAGATATGCTCGGTCAGCCATTGCATTAAGGGCAGATCGTCGGCCAAGCCGCGAAACAGCGACATCGCGGCGTGCGTATGCGCATTAATTAAGCCGGGAATCAGCGCGTGTTCGGGCAGTTCTACTATGGTGTCAGCGGAAAAAGTGATGCGCGCTTCGGCGCTAGGCAGGATCGCCGCAATGCGACCTTGCGCAATAGCAATACTGTATAGTTCATGAACAACGCTGTCGGGCTCAACCGGAATCAACCAGCGCGCGTGAATTAAGGTGTCGACGTGCGTCATAAGCGTGGGTGTTTTTCAATGGCAAAGGAGGTACAAACTATACCATTAAGGCAGAATTTTGGGGGATTAACGCGACGCGGAGATTTCTTGTGTATCGCGCAGCACCACCTGCATTTCAACGTGGCGATTGCGTTGGCGGCCTTCAGTGGTCCAATTTTCATCGACAGGATGACGTTCACCCCGCTGCGTCACGAATAGCAGTGAGGGCGGGACGCCTCTTTTGGCCAGGTAATCACGCACCGCATGCGCGCGTCGCTCACCGAGCCCTTCATTAAATTTCAAGGTACCGACGTAGTCAGTATGGCCATAAATCACGACTCGATCGGCGTTTGCCTGCTCAAGTAAATATTGTGCGATTGAATCGAGCGTCTGTTGCGATTGCACGGTAAGTATGGCTTTGTTGCTAGCGAAGTAAACGCTATCTAGTGGAATAAACTGAAAGCCGCCCGTTAACGGTTGGCGATAGCGCGTAGGATCGCCATTTAGGTCGTCACTCATTATTAGTCGCAACAATGGTTCCGGCGTGTCTTTTTTGCGCGCCACAACTTTTTTGCTGGGTTTGTTTTTGTCATCAGGCGTGGCGACCACAACAGGTGCGTTATTCTTCTCCAGGTACGCATAAACGCCTTTGTCGATCAAATATTGCTTCACTGCAAAAGCGCGTTTGCGGTACAAGCGATCCTCCGCCGAGTTATTGAAAATGGGTGTGGAGGGAAGGTCGATATAGACGCGAATCACATTGTCCAGCTTGAGCAAATAGGCGATAGCGTCGTCGAGTGCTTTGGTGGAGTCGGGGCCAAGTAGCGATTCTGTTTTGCTAAAGGCAATACAGCCGAGCGCGATATGTTCAAACTGATCCGGAGCAATCCTTTTTTTTGCGCCAAGACCGACATAAAGGTTCGCTTGTCCGGCCTTAGGGCAGTTAAGTGACGCCTGGTTAAGCGCCGCTATTTCTTTGGGCTCCCCTGGCGTAGCCGCTTCCTTATTTAGCGGGGGCAGCGGGCTGGGACTGGTCTTTGCGGGCGTTTCTAAGGCAACGGCAATGCCGGGCAGAAGCAATACCCACAAAAATATTATGCTTGTCAGTCGCTCGCGTATCATTTAAACCTAAGCTCCTGTTCCTTCTTGGCGTATCGGCCTGCCAAAGTCTTGACTTAACCCAGATTTTCCATTAGACCTCTACTGCGGCCGCACAAAGGCGCTGAATCTGCGCGAGAAAAATTGAAAAACAGCCTGTCACCGTAGAGTGACTACGCCTCCGGCCATTTTTCAATTTTTCTCGCACCCCTTCAACACCTTGCACGCCCTCGCTACGCGCGCTAATGGAAAATCTGGACTTAACCTTAACCGCGCATGTTGATAGACTCTCCGCCCCAATGTATGAAAATGTTAACGATCTTATAGCCTAGCGCGGCGCTTAGCCCATCTATGGTCATTCCCGCGTAGGCGGGAATCCAAACGGCTGCGGGCCGTGGATTCCCGTTTAGCAGGAATAACGTGGTTTTTTTACGGTAAAAACGGCGTTTGAAGCCGGAAACGAGAGCGTAGTTTATGAACGAATTCGACACTATTCGCGCCGTTGAATGGCGCGACAACAGTCTCCACTTGCTCGATCAACGCCTATTGCCGCAACGTTGCGAATACGTGGTATTAGGCGATGCACCGAGTGTCGCCAACGCTATCCGCGATATGGTGGTGCGGGGTGCCCCTGCGATTGGCGTCACGGCGGCGTATGGTGTCGCACTGTCTGGACAATGCCATTACCCTCAAAACACCGAGACTTGGCGCCACGCGGTAGCCAACGATATCGCTTGCCTGGCCGCGTCGCGTCCCACTGCGGTAAACCTTTTCTGGGCGCTCGACAGGATGAGTCGAGTTATCGCAACCCTAAGCGGCGATCCCCGTCAGCGCTTGCTGGATGAGGCGCAACGCATCCATGCCGAGGATATAGCAGCCAATAAACGTATGGGCGTTTTGGGTGCGGCGCTAATCGACGAGACCGGTGCCATACTCACCCATTGCAATACGGGCTCCCTCGCCACAGGGGGTTATGGCACAGCGCTTGGGGTGATTCGCGCCGCCTACGCCGCAGGCCGCGTTACCCAGGTGTTCGCCGACGAAACGCGACCCTGGTTGCAAGGCTCGCGCTTGACGGCGTGGGAATTGGTGGCAGACAGCATCCCCGTGACGCTGGTTGTAGAAGGTGCAGCGTCGTATTTGTTGAGCCGAGGTGAAGTGCGCTGGGTGATCGTCGGTGCGGACCGCATCGCTCTCAACGGCGATACTGCGAATAAAATCGGCACCTACAACCTCGCTGTCAGCGCTCGCTATCACGGGGTAAAGTTCATGGTTGTTGCGCCAACGACGACGATTGATGCCAACATTGTGTCGGGCGCCGAAATCCCGATCGAAAATCGCGCTGCAGAGGAGGTCTTATATCACGCCCAGCAACGCGTGGCGGCAGAGGGCGCGCTGGCTTGGAATCCTGCGTTCGACGTAACCCCAGCCAGCTTGATTGATGCCATCGTCACCGAGCGCGGCGTCGTGCTCGCGCCGTCCATCGAGAAGATGACTAAATTACTGGCCGAGCCGCCTAATCCCAGTATTTGCGCCGCTTTTGGCGCTGTGTAATAATCGGCACGCAATAAAGATGGATGCTTTTTGGTCGACAGTGAAATATAAAAAAATCCCTGCCTTAATACTTAATCATTTATTAATGCGGTGGGATTGCGGGTAGTACGTTGGTTTATTTGTACCCCGATAATAACGTGACATGGCACTACAGGGAGGTTTGTATGTATATCAGCCGTGCTGTTGCGGCTATTGTTCTGAGTGCGTTGAGTACCAGCCCGTCTTGGGCAATCCCAATCTTATCGTTTGACCTTGACACGTCCACAGCAGGTATTCAGAGTGCGCGGGATGTGTTGTTGGGAGATAGCTTTAATTTTGCGGTGGTGTTGGACGGTTATGACAGCAGCACACTGATCGACACTGTATCGTTTGACGTCAATTACAACGACAGCGGGATGATTCTCGCTGGGGTTGGAAGTCCTCTCGCGGGGGCGTTGGTTGGTATGTCGCCTACCGAAACCTGGGATACTTTTGCCCTTTCGTTTGTTGGCATTGATCAGGGCCATGTACTGACGACGTTGGATCTTGGCACTGCACCCGGTTATCAATCGAATTTTGACTATTTCTCTTACTCCAGCCTGACAGATCCGTTTGGCTTTGTGGGTTCCAATCCTATTACGGTAGCGATGTTCAATTTTACCGCAAGTGCGGCGGGGAGCAGTTCCTTGCGCATCGCGGTTGACCCGCCCGCGCTATGCGTTGCCGGCGGCCCGGTGGATGTGTCGCTGGGCAGCGGTCGGGTCAATGTCGTCACCGTCGTGCCCGAGCCTACCAGCGTGTTGCTCTTTGGCGTGGGGCTGATGGGGCTTTGGGCCTCTCGATCGCGTCATCGCGTGGCAACGCGGCGGGCTGTTTCAATCTAATTTACTTCAATATCGCCGTTCTGAAAGGGACGTTCACGCAACTGTATCTAGGGGCTAAGGGATGAACACGCACAAAGGAATGAGCCGCTACACACAGGCGTTGCTGTGTTTTGGTCTAATGGCATTCATGTCGATTTGGCAACCCGCCTTGGCGGCGGGCAACGACCCCGACGTAACGGGCGATGGCCGGGTGAACGCCCTTGATGTCTCCACCGTTGCAAGTTGCATGGGCCGTGATCTTGCCAAGGTTGCACGCTGTCTGTGTGCCGACACCAACGACGACCGTATCATCGACAAACTCGACTATGGTTTTGTAGGTTCCAAGGTAGGGAGCGCAGGTTATCCACTGGAGCCCAATGCATGCCAAGGCGTCATCAAGCCCAATACGCCCCCGAAGGCGAATGCGGGCATAGATCAAACCGTCAGAGCAGGCAGCGCCGTTGCCTTGAGCGGCAGCAATTCCAGTGATGCCGATGGCGATACCTTAACCTTCAGTTGGACGTTCACCGCTGTTGCTGTTGGCAGCACGGCAACACTCTCAAACCCCAACACCGTCAGCCCCGGCTTCATCATCGATCGCCCCGGTAATTACATCGTCCAGGTGAGTGTCAGCGATGGCAAGGTGAGCAGCACCGATTCGGTGACGATTTCTACAACCAACAGCGCACCGGTGGCCCACGCGGGCAGCAACCAAGGTATTGC
>JANPPH010000395.1:0-2407 GCA_031428395.1 Gammaproteobacteria bacterium | reverse complement strand
GGCTCGTAGCGAGGGTGCACAAGGTGCTGAAGATGGGCGAGAAAAGATGAAAAACAGTCGGAGGCGTAGTCACTCTACGGTGACAGACTGTTTTTCATCTTTTCTCGCGCAGATTCAGCGCGTTGTGCAGCCGCAGTAGAGCCTAATGGAAAATCTGGGTTTAACCCATCTTCAGCGCCTGCAACACCCTCCATCGTTTACATTGCGAAATTTGTAAATTAGTCGCAACATCCGCTTGGTGATGTCTAAGCTGAGCTTTGCTTGCGTTTTGCGCTCACGTTGAATAGGTTTACAGCTATGAGTTTCAAGGAATCAACATAAGTCTTGGAGAATAGTTAGGGGAACATGGAAAAGGATAGACCAGTGAAATTGCCGACACTTTCTTCGATGAGACATATCGTTCTTGCTGTAGCGACGTTCTTCCTATTCACACCCACTCAATCTGTGTACGCAGAGGCTGGGGAATGGATCTATACCGTAAAAGCGGGAGACACCTTGATCGGGGTGTCACACGAATTTCTGATTAAGCCCAACAACTGGCGGCTGTTACAAAAACTCAATCACGTCACTACCCCAACCCGTATGCAGACGGGAACAATACTTCGTATTCCGATTGCATGGCTGAAGAGAATGGACGCGGTCGCCGACGTGGTACGCGTTCAAGGCGAGGTCATCAAAATTGCGCGAAACAGCGGTGAAACATCAGCGTTGGTGGTGGGGGCGCAGCTCGTCGTGGGTGATGAGATAAAAACGGCGATTGGCAGCAACCTGACGTTGCGTTTTGTTGATGGATCAAGAATATTGCTGGCAGAAAACAGTAGAGCAACGTTAAGCAACATGACGCTATTCGGTCGTACTGGCATGGCTCAGACAATGTTGTTATTGCAGCAAGGACGTGTCGATACGCAGGTATCGCCTCAAGCGGGACCTGCGGCTAAATATGAAATCAGAACGCCAGCGATTAATCTTGCTGTGCGCGGCACGGATTTCAGGGTCAGCACGAATAGTGCCGACGACTTGAGCCGAAGCGAGGTCATTAGCGGACGTGTTTTGGGTGCGGCCGAAAAAGGCGAAGTCTCGATCGAGGGAGGATTCGGAACGCTGGTCCTCGTTGGGCAGGCGCCTTCCCCGCCGATAAGATTATTAGGCGCGCCAGACTTAAGTACGTTGCCTGCGCTTGTGGAAAAGGTTCAACTACACTTTCAGTGGCCATGTTCATCCGGGGTTCACCAATACCGAGCCCAGATATTCGCGGATCGCACATTTGAACAATTGTTGCGGGATGATATTTTCAATCATTGCGCTGCAACGTGGACGGACCTGCCTGACGCAAAATACGTGCTGCGCGTCAGGGAAGTCGATAGTCATGGGTTGGAAGGCTTGAATGCCGAACACGACTTTATCTTGAAGGCGAGACCGGAAGCGCCTTTTGTCGCTGAACCCCAAGATGGCCAAACGGTGAGGGGAAACGATGCCTCATTCACATGGGCGCAACCGGTTGACGTACAACACTACCATTTTCAATTATCAAAAACTCCGAACATCACCGATGTGTTGGTTGATTTGCCTAAGCTTGGAGAAAATGGTTATAAAGTTGAACTGGCCCCAGGGACATATTATTGGCGTGTAGCGAGTTTGACTACGGAGGGAAATCAAGGGCCCTATTCAGACATCCAGTCGTTTACTCAGAAACAAATGCCCGAGGCACCATTGGTTGAATCAACTGTAATGGATAAAAATCAGATTGCCTTTAGGTGGAAGGCCGGTGACGCTGGCGAGAAATTTCAAATTCAATTAGCTGACGATCCCGCATTTCAGCACGTGCTTGTAGATAAGATAACAGCGGATGCACAGGTGAGCATGCCCAGCCTTAAGGGTGGAATTTATTATATGCGAGTAAAAACGATAGAAATGGATGGGTTCTCCGGAGCCTATGGCCCCGCTCAACGTATCGAAATCCCACGCGCCTCTGCGTGGTGGTTATTGTTGCCGCTTTTGGCGCCGCTTTTCTAATAATGAAAACGTTGCCGGGTTGTCGCGGGCAACTCTACACGCCACGTTGGCGCAAAAGATTAAAGCGAGAGCAAGAATGGTGATGGACGGGCTATTTAGTGAAATAACTCGGCATAGCTTGCCTCTTATTTTTTTGCGAGCACAACAATGAGGCGGTTGAATTCTCCGAGTTTGGTTGCCAAAAAATTCGCCAAGCCCCTTTGGATTCCTCTCGTGGCGGTGCTCTTTGCATGGTCCATAACGCTCCTTCCTTTTTACTCGCGTCTGGATTTATGGTTGTTTGATATACAGCAACAACTTGCGTCCCATGAAGTTTATTTCCACGATGCGCTGATTGTCGATATTGACGAAGCTTCCGTACAAAAATTTGAGGCCTACTTTGGCAACTGGCCTT
>JANPPH010000394.1:0-11690 GCA_031428395.1 Gammaproteobacteria bacterium | reverse complement strand
ATATGCTGAATCTGCAAGATTTTTTCGTTAAATTTTGGTTCACCGTAGGGGTGACTACGGCTTCGCCAAAATTTAACGAAAAAATATTCCATCTTCAACATCTTAAGCGCCCTCGCTACGATTCCAACTGCCTTTTTTAGGATAAATGGTTTGACGCCTCTGGCTGGAGTGATTGGGAATATCAAGGGGGTTACTTGATTTCAGCGCCATCCGCCGTGTCTTGGGGGCCAAACCGTATTGATGTGTTCGCTCTCGGAACGGATCATGCTATGTGGCACAAATGGTGGGGTTAAAAGCCCAGTAGTGGGCTCAGCCTGAGCCGGTGTAGGGTGTGCTAAAGTGTAGCGTTGCCCAAAAAAACTGCCTAACACAATCGCATCAGCTCGGGCTGCCAAACCCGCCCCTTCGCTCGGGGTTTGGCAGCCGGTTAGCGCCTCGGTTGACGTAACGAGGACAGCCAAAAATACACATTCAAAAGTGAAAGCCATAATTAGGTGTCACCCCTAAAAGTATTTTCGATGCGGAAAGTCTGGAATGAACTCCCCGTTACTCATCGTAAAACATCTAGGCTGATCACCTAGGACGTCGGCCACTCGCCTTTTTTCGGCATCAACTCCCACCGCACGAAACTGGCTTTTAGGTGAAAGGCGGTTTATAGTTTCCATCCTCCACCCCACGGACGGGACGACTTCCATGCCAGACTACGATTTCAATTATCACAGCGGTACCGGCGAGACATTTATTGGCCCGCGTCCGGCTGCGGACGTGCAGCCGATTGCTCGCGGTTTGGTGGCGGCCCCGCAGGCGCTGCGCAAGATCCGCTTTGAGACGTCGCGATACGCGCCCAATCATGTCGTCACGATTCGCGGCCACAGCGAGGGTTGGACGAACGACACTTATGGCACTTATCGTGACGGGGCGTGGGAATTCTTTTTCGAGATTCCCTGCCTGCCACCGACGTTGATTTTCAAGTTCATGCTTGATGGCGAGCACTGGATGCTTGGCGCGGACTTGAGTGCGTCGACTAATATTGATCATTCGTTCAACGAGAGTGCGATCCACTTTCCTGCCGCGGCGAGTCGGTTTTTGCATGGCTACGACAATTTCCACATTGATCGCACCAAGCTCGCTCAAGACGGTGTGCCTCGGAACACGCGCGAAGATATTCTGTACGAGGTCATCATTATCGGATCTGGCATGGGCGGCGGATCGCTTGCCGATGCACTGTCTGATGCTGGCATCAAGACGCTGGTGCTGGAGGCCGGTGGGTTGACGCTGCCAACACATATGAACAACTTGCCTGGTGATTGGTCGCGCACGGCCAATCACCATAAGGTGGGCCACTTCGTGAATGAGCCCGGCTCCGATTTCCTGCCCGGTGTGCACTTGAGTTTGGGTGGACGATCCGTCTATTGGTCCGGCTTGATTCCGCGCATGCATGAGTGGGAAATGGCGTTCTGGCCCGAACCGGTGCGAAGCTTTTTAAAACAGGACGGCTACGAACCGGCCGAGCGTCTGTTGCGAAAGACTCGGCGTCTCGGTCCGTTTCAGGATCAAGTTGTTGCCAAACTGAAGGGCGATTTGCCTGACTGGCATGTCGAAGACTTGCCGCGGTCGGTGGCTCAGCCGTTCCTCAATGATGCTGGGCAGCTCGGCAGTATTGTTCAGGATTCAACCGGCATGTTCTCTACCGCCGACTTGCTGCTGGCGTCGATGGGCTATGCGGAACCGGCCGGTCGCGCCAATCTCACGATAAACCTCGGCCATCTCGTGACCCACATTGACACTATCGGAACACAAGCCACGGCCGTGGTGTGCCAAGATTTACTCGGCAACATGACGCGCAAGTATCGTGGAAAATTCATCGTTCTCGCCGCCGGTTCGGTGGAGAGTCCGCGCATCGCGTTGAACAGTGGTCTGAGCGATCCCGTCGGGAAACTGGGCGTCGGCCTGACTGATCACCCGGCTTTTTTCTCGGCCGCCTACAACATCCCAAATGGCAGCCCGTTCAGCGGTGAGAAGCGGCACGCCAAGGTCTTTGTGTTCAAGAAGACGGCGACGTTCCAGGATCATCCCTTCAACGTGGAAGTGTTGATCAATCCTGATCTTTGGCATGTGCGCAACTCGGACGATAATCTTGTTCCCACTCCCAATCCGTCCAAAATTAAGATGACCTTCTCGTTTGCCAGTTTGCTCAATGATAGCAACCGACTGTCGTCTCATGGCGTTGGCAAGAAGCTGTCGGTGAAAGTGAATCGCAATCCGGCGGGAGAGGCGCACTTCGATGCGGCGCGGAATGCGCGCAACGCGATCCTGGCGTCACTGGGCATCCCTTTCACCGCCAACGAAGGAATGGGCTACGGCGATCAAGGGACCGTCCACCATGCCGGCGGCACGATGCGCATGAGCGGCAATGCTACCGGTGTCGTCGACACCAACCTCAAGTTCGAAGCCTACGATAACCTCTATTGCGCAGACCCCTCGGTATGGCCCTTCATCCCCGCCGCCAACCCGTCGCTTACGCTGGTCGCTCTGTCGCTGCGACTGGCTGACCATCTGCGGTCGCGGATCGTCTGAGGAACTCGCTTCGGCAAGGGCGTGTTTAGCAAGTAAGCTCTGGGTGTCGGCAATATTGAATGCTAAAATCGAACCTTCGATATCCCATGGCGCTGCTATAGCGTCGGTTAGCGCGTTTTGAAAATCATATTGCAACTTGGAGGTACACAAATGTCAGAATTTACCGCGCTAAAAATGTCGGCTCTCTGCCAGGCTGTTAGCCGTGAGGGTAAGACCGTTCAACTCTACATTTATGAAGCTGATGAGAATGGTTGGCAGCTTGAAGTGGTCGATGAATATGACAACTCAACTGTTTGGGAAGCGCCGTTCAGTACTGAACAAGGTGCTTTCGATGAAGCGCTAAAAATAATCGATGATGAGGGCATTGATTCTTTAATCGGGCTTCCGTCAACTGCTTCAGCTTAAACTAAAACGCGGGCTGCCAAAAAAAGATTTGAGAAATCGTTGAAGTCTAGTACGCTAGACTACAGTGCAGTAGGGTGCATCTGCGGTCGCGGAAAGAGGATTATCCTCGCCTACATTGTAAAATCGATTTAATCCTTCTTTCTCCCTGTATCGCGACCGACAGGATTAAATGAAAGGAGGATTCCATGAAATCCCTCGTTAAAAAACCTAACCTTGAGTTTCTTAAAAAAGCTGCCAAAGCTCTACGCGCTTTGCATAAGCACGGTGATAAGACTTGCTGCGAACAAATACGAAATTTCGACGTATCGTTCAAGACTAAAACCGATGCTGAAATTCTCTCGGCAAAGTTCTCGATTAATGATGCACAACGAATCGTTGCGCGAGAACACGGCTATTCAAGTTGGGCATCCTTAAAACGCTTTATTGAATCGCTGAGTTCGTCTCTTTATCAGGGCGTGTCGGACAAGCAAGCGTACCATCAAAAGATCGTCGATTCGTATGATAAACGTAGCGCGATTTACGACAAGCATGTATGGGCTCGCGAGAATTCTATTCAAACCGTCGACTATTGCCCGCCTCA
Source organism: Gammaproteobacteria bacterium (assembly GCA_031428395.1). GTDB lineage: Bacteria > Pseudomonadota > Gammaproteobacteria > JAADHS01 > JAADHS01 > JANPPH01. The sequence continues at coordinate 8,128 of JANPPH010000394.1, read as the reverse complement.
GCCCGGAGACAGTGTTTTGGATATTGCCACTGGGACGGGGACGATAGCTTTTTATGCAGCAGACTTGGTTGGGCCGACAGGGTCGGTGACCGGTATTGAAATTTCAAAAGGTATGTTGAAAAAATGCAATGAAAAACTCGCTGAGTCGACGTTTAAAAATTTAAAATTTATCTATGCAGACGCAGAAGATTTAAATTTTCCGCCGAACAGTTTTGATCGAATTTATTGCAGCTCAGCACTCTATTGGATGATTAATCCACTGGCAGCATTGCGGCATTGGTTTGAATTACTCAAGGCCGATGGGCAGCTTGGGTTTAATGCGTGGCCAGACAATTTGTTTTTATGGGGCGACGGTGCGCGTCAATCATTACGTAAATATGGTGTAAATTTTACCATTCATGAATTCACCGGCAGTGTTGAAAAAACTCGAGAGCTGGTCGAGTTGGCGGGATATACCAATATACGAATTCATGAGATCAAAGACGGGCAATATGTAGAGGTTGGTAATGGGCCTTGGCCACCATTGAAATTGGATGATTACACGCCAGGGCAATATCCTAATCCGATAACTAATGTGCCTGAGAAAACTTTACTGCTCGCACAACAAGATTATGAAGCCGAGGTTCGCAAACGCACGACAGACAACGGCATCTGGCTCGATAAGACTATGTACTACGTTTATGGTCAGAAAGCTTAGCGTCCTAGAATTAGCAGTGACGAAAATGCCTAGAGTAAAACGAGTCTGTGTGATTATCGATAAAGAGATTATTGAAGAGCTTTGTGTTTTGCTTCATTATGACGAATTGTTTTCGTCTTTTAGGGTCCGCACTTTGCTGCATCAGCTTCACGAATTACACCGGAGGAAATATGGCTACTCAAGATAAGTGTTGCACCCTCGTCCCTTACTTCAAAGTGCCCCATAGTCAGATGCAGGCGTTCAAGAAGCTTTGTGAGCAATTCGTTGCCAAGACGAGTAGCGAGCCGAAGTGTCTTTACTATGGTTTCAGTTTTTACGGTGAGCAGGTTCATTGTCGGGAAGGCTATGAAGATGCTGAAGGGCTTCTAGCGCACCTGGAGAATGTTAGCGAACTGCTTACCGCAGCGCTTGCAATTGCACAGATAACGCGTCTTGAGGTTCACGGACCAAAAGAAGAGCTGGCAAAGCTTCACGAACCTTTGGCTAAATTGGGGCCACAATTCTTTACGTTGGAATATGGTTTTCGTCGATAGGATATTTTTCGAGAAAGGTGCGTGCTGTTGCGAGTATTAAATTAGATGAATACCCCGTACAGGTAACCCAACATTAAAATCCCCGACATCAATCAAGGAAGGTTTCAGTATGATAAAAGCTTATGCAGCACATGAACCCAAAGCAAAACTTCAAGCCTTTGAGTATGATCCAGGCGCCCTACAAGATGATGAAGTTGAAATTGATGTCCGGTTTTGCGGCATCTGCCATAGCGATCTGAGTATCATTGATAATGATTGGGGCATGACCCAGTATCCCGTCGTGGCAGGACACGAAGTGGTGGGGACTATTTCGCAGCTCGGTAAAGGTGTGAAGGGTTTAGAAGTAGGGCAAGCGGTGGGGCTGGGATGGCATGCGGGTTATTGCAACGTCTGTGATCCCTGCCATGCAGGCGATCATAACTTGTGCGCGGCGTCACAGGCCACCATCGTCGGTCATCACGGTGGCTTTGCTGACAAGGTGCGGGCGCAGGCTAACAGCGTGGTACCGATCCCGCAAGGCATCGATCTGGACTCAGCTGGGCCGTTATTTTGCGGCGGAGTGACGGTATTCAATCCACTTGTTCAATTCGATATTAAGCCGACGGATAAGGTTGCGGTGATTGGCATCGGTGGGCTGGGGCATATGGCGCTGCAGTTTTTGAATGCCTGGGGCTGTGAGGTTACTGCATTTACTTCCAGCGAAGGCAAAAAAAAACAAGCGCTGGAAATGGGTGCGCACTACACTTTAAATTCACGCGATCCAAAAGCAATCGAGGCGGCGGCAGGTCGTTTTGATTTGCTCTTATCCACGGTCAATGTCAAACTGGATTGGAACCTTTATCTTGGCACCTTGAAGCCGCGCGGACGTTTGCATTTTGTCGGCGCTACCCTTGATCCGCTGGATATCAATGTGTTCGCACTCATCATGACGCAGCGTACAATATCCGGCTCGCCGGTAGGCAGCCCGGCAACCATCACCAAGATGCTGCAATTCGTTAAACGCCATAACATCAAACCGGTGATTGAAAAATTCAGCTTTGACAAGATCAACGAAGCGCTGGCCCGATTACGCAGTGGCAATGCGCACTATCGGATTGTGTTGCAGCATTGATATGCCAGGCCAACAAAGATTGCTGTTTGAGCTGCTTGACCGAGCCGTTGAGAAATACCAAGTACAATCTAGACGGCTAAAAATAATCAGCTATAGTTTGCGCATCATAACCCTTGCTTTGGCGGTTGCATCGACAGTGCTGCTTGGGTTGAATATTCCAAATGACCCGGGATATTTAATCTAGTCGCGTAACCTTGCGTTGGTGTTTGGCGCAATGATCACCTTTGCAGTTGGCTTGAGTGCGTTCTGGAATCTGGAAACATACTGGCTTAGGAGTAAAGTGCTGTTTGCGCGGGTGCGTGCGCTGCGTGAGCGGTGTCAATTTCGACAAGGTAACAATGGAACTCTATCGAGCGAAGAAGTTGCTCAAGCCTTCGACGAGTATCCTCAAGTTCGAAGCCTACGATAACCTTTATTGTGCAGACCCCTCGGTATGGCCCTTCATACCCGCCGCCAACCCGTCGCTTACGCTGGTCGCTCTGTCGCTGCGACTGGCTGACCATCTGCAGTCGCGGATCGTCTGAGGTGTTTGGAAAAGACGCGCTGACAGCGGTCGAGAGAAGTCGACGCGCCGCGCTTCGACAATTGTTTCGCTTTTTAGGCTCTAACGCAGGCATCAATTCTAAAAATAATTCGCTTCGAAAAAAAATGTACATAAACACGACTGTTATGGTAACTTTTTTAAAACGTCAATTCGCTTAGACTCCTAACATCACGTCTAGAGCCGCAGCGTTTTCTGGACGAAATTCCGCCATGCAAAAAACGTCAACTAAACTCAGGCGTTTGGTAAATGGGTACGAAAATGTCAGAAAGTGAAGATCGAAAAATTTATTGATGGCAAACACGAAGCTGGGCAAGGAGATGCTAATCATGAAACGTGCGCCTGTCTCCGGGGAGTCGATTTCGTTACCGGCAAAGAACACAATTTATCCGCAACCCTACGCATCCTTAATGGAAGGGCGAGCGAAGAGGAAGCTTGGCGATCATTTTGGTCTGACCAACTTTGGTGTCAATCTAACTCAACTGGCGCCTGGCTCAATCTCAGCGCTCCTCCATCATCATTCAAAGCAAGATGAGTTCGTATACATTCTTGAGGGCACGCCCACTCTGTTGCTGGGAGAGCACGAATATCTCCTAAGTCCGGGGGACTGCGTGGGATTCAAAGCAGGAACAGGCGTAGCGCATCAATTGGTGAATCGCTCAGCTGTGCAGGTAGCTTACATAGAGGTGGGTGATCGCACCGAGGGTGATGAAGTGGAATACCCGAATGATGATCTGAAGGCAACACAACTACCGAATGGAGTATGGGCTTTCGCTCACAAAGATGGTCGGCCATATTGAAATCGTCGTCTGACAAATTGCTTGATACGGCCGTGCAGGAGTGTCGTCTCGCGCTGCTTCTGGACGCTGGTGAGCGTAGGTGTCAGGCGCGTCGTTATGCCCATTAAAAATCACTCCATGAGGTAGCCCGCATATGTCTGCTTATTTTGTCGCACATTACAACATTCTAGACCGCAGCAGAATCGATGAAGTAACTGCGCTAATGGAGCCAATTGATAAAAAATACGGCGCCGAGGTAATTGTTGGAAGCCCTGTAAAACCTCTTGAAGGAAATACATACTCCAACATAGTCATTTACAAATTTGAAAGCTTTGAAGCTGCTGGGCGCTGGTACTTTTCAGAGGAGCAGCAAGAAGTAAAGCGCTTGCGCACGGATATTACTGAGGGCTGGGCCGCAATCTTACCTGAATGCGAGGAAACACAAAGCTTGGTAAACGCGGGTTATTTTGCGTGCAAGGCATAACACTGCGCTCCTACGCGTTGCATAGCCCAACTAGGAATCCGAGCCTCGGTAAATTGATGAAAGGAAGACTTCACCACATTGATATCACTGTAACAAATCTTGAGGCGTCGACCAGCTTCTATGATTTTTGTTTAACTGAGATGGGATTTCGCCGCATTGCAGACGTAGATGAAGGGCCGCTGTGGGCTGGTGATGCCGTGGAAGTCGGGCTTCAAGGGTCGAAAATTGATAGTCGACATGACCGGCATTCGCCGGGGCTTCATCATTTGGCTTTTTGGGCGGACTCACGTGAAGCTGTGGACGAATTCCACTCAAAATTGGTTGAACGTGGTGTGGAAATATTGGATGCGCCTGCTTTGTATGAGAAGTATGCAGCGGGTTACTATGCGCTGTTCTTTTCTGATCCAGATGGAATCAAACTTGAGTACGTATTTACGCCCAAGTGGCCGGTATAAAATTGCGCTAAATAGATGTTGAGTGTCCTAAAAGCATGAACGTCACCCTGCAAGTCGCGGGAGAGAGTGATCTTGATCAGGTTCTTACTTACGTTCGCGCATATCATGAGTTGGAAGGTGTCACGCACTCGGAGAGCCACGCCGCATCCGCCGTTCGACCGTTATTGGGGCAGAGCTCACTCGGACGCGTATGGCTTATTTGCATCGACTCGCAGCCAATCGGTCACATCGCTATCTGCTTCGGTTACTCGATTGAGTTTTGTGGTCGTGATGCGATCATCGACGAAATGTTCATTGTCCCTGAGCATCGTGGCAAAGGCTTTGGTAAAGTAGTCCTAGCTTTGGTCAAATCCGAAGCTGGAAAATTGGGTGCGAATGCCTTGCACCTTGAGGTTGCTCGCTCAAATGAGAGAGCAAGGCGCTTGTATCAGTCTGCTGGCTTTGTCTCACGCGAGCAATTTTTTGTAATGTCAGCACTGTTGGAAAGTATCGCTGCGGGAGACGGCTCGTGACCGCCTACTTTTAAAAATTTTTGTGCGAGACTCGTTACGTAGTTCAAAATTGGATTGTTTTACAGTGTTGTTACGCAGCTTTCTGAAGGTCAGGAATTCACGAGCCGAGGGGTCTATCTTGAAGTCGTAAAGAACAAGCGCTTGGTTTTTACGGATGCCTATGCGAAGGCTTGGCGGCCTTCCGCAACGCCGTTCATGACTGGCACGATCACCTTTGAAAACGAAGGTGGAAAAACGAAACAGCGAAGATTCTTCAGTGCACTATTGCAAAATTGGCAGGACGCTCCCGCGCGCTGAAGTTAATAAAATAGTGCGCGCAGCCTAAGAGTACCGACCGTAGGATAAATTATGCTTTTGTTAGAAGTATTTTTTATAGCATTTGCAATGATGTTGGTAGCGCTTGTTGCATTTGTCTACCTTGCGCCTGAAGCGGCAACCAAACTTGCTCTTAGCGCGGAGCGAAGTCGTTCTGGTCTGGTGCGCAGGGAAATGGAATTATCCAACGGCCTTCGTTATGCTTATTTAGAAGGAGGGCAAGGCGAAGCACTAGTGTTGCTTCATGGCTTTGGCGGAAATAAAGATAATTTCGTGCGCGTTGCTCGTCTTTTGGTAAAGCGCTACCGCGTAATTATTCCTGATATTATTGGCTTTGGTGAATCTTCACGGCCATCCGACGTTGATTATTCTCCTCCAGCGCAAGTGGAACGGCTAAAAATATTTGCGCAAGAGTTAGGGATAACGGAAATGCACCTAGGTGGAAATTCCATGGGCGCACAAATAGCGATGATTTACGCTAGTCTCTATCCCGCAGCCGTGAAAAGTCTTTGGCTTTTGAGTCCAGCCGGTGTGTGGAGCGCGCCTCATAGTGATGTTATAAGGATTTTTAAGACAACTGGGGAAAACCAGTTGATTGCTAAAAACGTAGAGCAATTTAAACACGTTATGACGCTAGGAATGGAAAAAATTCCATGGATTCCCAAGCCCATGCTTAATGTGTTAGCGCGAGAACGCATCGAGAACGCGGAATTTGAAGATCGTATCGCGCTTCAAATTGTCGACTATTCAGTAGAGGACCAAATCGTCGGTATGCAAACACCGACTTTAGTTGTTTTTGGCGATAAGGATCGTGTCATATCTATTCAAACTGCCGACGTGTTAAAAAAATTGTTGGAGAACGCGACGGTAAAAATTTTACGTGGTATCGGTCATGTGCCCATGTTTGAAACTCCACAGCAATGCGCAGACGACTACTTCTCATTTCGTGAAACATTGCAGTCTTTGACTGCGAGAAAAACAAGCAACAAGGCCAACTAGTGGTGCTTCTAACTCAGTGTGCAAAAGCTGGTCGGCGCACTTTCGCGGCTTTTTTGACGATGCCGTTATTCCTCGTCACATGAGCAAGTACCTTCTCGAAAGCAGGTACATTGATTTTTCTAATTCAGAAGTCAAGGAAACGGCGTTGGCGTTAGCTGATGGCTGTGCGTCGGAAACTGATTTAGTGCGACGTTGTTTTGAGTTTGTCCGTGATGAAATTCAACATAGTTGGGACTTCAAACGTAACCCAGTGACGTGCCGCGCATCGGATGTGCTCGCGCATAAAACGGGCTACTGTTTCGCTAAGAGCCACCTTCTTGCCGCATTGCTGCGCGCCAACGGCGTTCCGACCGGCCTTTGTTATCAACGGCTTTCTGTTAGCGGGGCTGGCGGCCCTTACTGTTTGCATGGTCTCAATGCAGTTTTTTTGCGAGACTTTGGTTGGCATCGTATTGATGCACGTGGTAACAAGCCCGAGGTATACGCAGAGTTTTCTCCACCGATCGAACGACTGCCTTTTCAAATCAAGCACTCGCAAGAACGTAACCTACCGGAGGTTTGGGCGGAGCCGCTTTCTGTAGTTGTCGCTGCGCTCGAGGCATACAATGATGTCGAAATGGTTTATCGAAACCTTCCTGATGTCGAGCTCGTGGGCTAAGTGTGTGTGCCAGGGGTTGAAGCAGCGACGTTTTTGTGGCCGCGCCCTCAAAAACATCCGTTGCGTGGTATATTTCGGTAGAAAGTTTTTTTATTGGAGGTCCGGTATGGCCAATGCGTTCCAAGACCAACTGATTAAAGCTGGGCTGGTCGATAGCAACAAAGTAAAAAAAGCCAATCGTGAAAAGCATATACAAACAAAGCAACAACACACGAAGGCTCCGACGAACGACGCAGCGAAGCTTCAATCCCAACAAGCCAGCGCGCAAAAGGCCGAGCGCGACCGCGAGTTAAATCGCCAAAAAGTAGACCTTGAAAATAAAAAAGCGATCGCCGCGCAAATCAGACAATTAATAGAAGCGAACCGAGCGCCCAAAGGTGACGGCGACTACGCGTACAACTTTCAACACGCCAATAAAATCCAGCGGATCTACGTCACCGAAGCCGCAAGAAATCAAATCGTGCGCGGAGAGTTAGTCATCGTACAGTTGGGCAACGAGTATGAGCTAGTACCAAAGCAAGTTGCCGAAAAAATCGCCCAACGCGACCCCGAGTGGTTGTTGTTAACGGTTATAGACTCGGCACAAGAAACAGCCACTGAAGACGAGTACGCGAAATATAAAATACCGGATGATTTGATTTGGTAGCGGCTTAGTTTACTACGGACGGAGGCTCAGGACATTGCGTCGGAGACCCTGCTTGCCGAAATGGTTCCCCTCGATCCGCCTCGTCCCTAAGATAGTAACCGCCTCCGAGTGCCCACTATAAATCGCGACGCGCACAGTCCTCCGCAAATTGCGGAGACCAAGTTACACTCGTAAGCGCTCACTTAACCCCACCTATCCCATATCGTTACACACAACTTTCCTGCGCAGCGTGCATGCCGGCGATGAAATCCACAAGCCGTTGTAGGCCAATCCACAGCGTTTTTGCACCCGGCTCCCCATCGCTTTTCCTGCCGAGAAATCCGCCGAGACCCGCGATCAGGCGAATCACATCGTCGAGCCGGGGGCCACTCTTTGGTAGCGGTTTCTTCGAGAGGAGA
>JANPPH010000393.1:0-2949 GCA_031428395.1 Gammaproteobacteria bacterium | reverse complement strand
ATACAAAGTGTTCCATTCTCGCGACGGTCACGGCATGAAAATGTTGCAGGCAAGTGGGGTGAAGATTGCGATTATCACTGCCCGAAATTCCCAAGCGGTGACGCATCGCATGGCGAACTTGGGAATTGAGCACGTTTATCAAGGACAACTTGAAAAATTGCCGGCCTACAAAGAGCTGATTGCTAAGTTGGGTTTGCATAGTGGCGAGGTAGCTTATGTAGGCGATGATTTGGTTGATCTGCCAATCATGATTCGCACTAGCTTAGCGATCGCCGTTCAAGATGCCCATCCAGTGGTGAAAAAGCATTCGCACTGGACTACGCCGTCTCTCGGGGGCCATGGTGCGGCACGTGACGTGTGTGAACTTATTATGGAAGCGCAAGGCTCGCTTGATGTTCGCATTAAAGCCTACCTTGCGCCGGATGAAGATGTTTTTACTGGTCGCTAAGCACATCCATCGTGAGAGACCATGAAGCTGGAGGTCAATGCCAGCCTTCAAGTGCTGTTCATGGCGGCGCTGATAGCAGCGGCAAGTAGTTGGCTGCTCGACGCGGTTAAATCATCCATCTCCGAGTCCCCCAAAGCGTTACAACCTCACTATCCCGATTATTATGTCAAAAATTTCAGTCTTACTATGACTGACAAAACCGGTATCTTGTCGCGCAGACTTGATGGCGCTTACATGGTGCACTATGAGGACGACGATACCTCGGAGTTAGATCGGCCGGTGTTGACAACCTACAAAGTAGATAAGCCTAATTGGCGCATCGACGCATTGACTGGTTGGGTTGGTCCAGATGCGCAGTTGATTCGATTGCGCGGCGATGTCGTTATGAAACGCTACGGCGACAGCAGCGATGCTCATATTGGCAAGAGCAACAACGAGCTGCAAATCAAGACGCCCGCATTAATGGTTTTCCCCGATACGGATTATGCGCAGACCGACGAGCGGGTGGTCATCACAGAAAACTCTACAACGATCGAAGGTATTGGCATGACGGCCGATTTGAAAGAAAAACGCCTGCGTTTGTTGGCTCAAGTGAAGGGAACTTATGCGCCGCGCAATTAGTTGCGTTTTAGCCTCAGTGCTAACGTTGTGTAACGTCGAGGCGGGTGCATTAGCCAGCGATACCGAACAACCCATATTAATTGAAGCGGACACCTTGGATGCGGATGATGTCAAGGGTGTTACCATTTACCGCGGCAATGTCCGCTACACTCAGGGTACGATTGTGTTGACGTCGGATATCCTCACTGCATACACCGTCAAAGGTGAGCTGAAAAAGATTGAGGCTGAAGGTAACCCGGTGAAATTTAAACAGCAGCCTGAAAATAATGACCAAGAGTTGCGCGGGCAGGCTAAAAAAATGGAATATTTTGCCGACACAGAAATACTGCATCTACTCGGCGCCGCGCATCTTTGGCAAGGCGCCGACGAATTCTTAGGCAACCGGATCGACTATGATACGCAACGCCAATATGTCAAAGCAAGCAAGGCTGAATCCGGTGAAGGACGGGTGCAAGTGATTATTGCGCCACGCAAGAATAAGTCTTCGGCGGGCAGCGTGCCACCGGCGCAACGTTAAACCAAGGCCTAAATTGTGAGTGTGATCGAGGCCCACCAAATTGTTAAACGTTATCGCTCACGCACAGTGGTGGATGGCGTCTCCTTGAGCGTGCGGAGTGGCGAAGTGGTGGGTTTACTTGGGCCTAACGGCGCTGGCAAAACCACCTGCTTTTACATGATCGTGGGTTTGATTGCCTGTGGAAGTGGACATATTGCTTTAGACAACCAGGATATTACCGATTTTCCCATGCACGCCCGTGCGCGCTTAGGCATTGGTTATCTACCCCAAGAGCCGTCGGTGTTTCGTAAGTTGACCGTTGAGCAAAATCTGTTGGCGATCTTGGAAGTAGTGCCGGGCTTGAATAAGGACGCGCGTCTTGCGCGTTGTGAAGAGTTGTTGCAAGAGTTTCACATTAGTCACATCAGGCATAACGTCGGGATGAGTTTGTCCGGAGGTGAACGCAGACGTGTCGAAATTGCCCGCGCCTTAGCCACCCGGCCGCAATTTATCCTTTTGGATGAACCGTTTGCTGGTGTAGATCCGCTATCAGTGCAGGATATTCAGCGCATTATCGCGCAGTTGCGTGACCAAGGAATCGGCATCCTGATTACCGACCATAATGTGCGTGAAACCTTAGGAATCTGTAGTCGCGCATACATTATGGGCGAAGGAAAAGTCATCGCCGAAGGCGTACCTGACGACGTGCTAGCGAATCAGCGCGTGCGGGATGTTTACCTCGGCGCCAATTTCCACTTATGATTTGGCATGATATTTGCGCTATCGTTTTAATAAGTTCACAATAAGCACTGAAATGCTTCTTAATCGGGTTAAATTTATTGAACTCCAATATAGCAATGTTGCGCCTGGCTTGAAATGAAACAATCGCTTCAGCTACGTCTCGGGCAACACCTGACAATGACCCCGCAGTTGCAGCAGGCAATCCGCCTATTGCAGCTGTCCACGTTAGAACTCCAAGCTGAAATTCAGGAAGTGCTGGAATCAAATCCGCTGCTGGAAGTGGCGGAGGAAGGCGAGGAAGTCAGTAGTCCTGAAGAGCCAATGTGGGAGCCAGGAGAAATTGTAAACGGCCACGACGCCAACGAATCCTCAACCACTTTAGAAAGTGATAGTTTCAGCGCACTAGAAGCCCCCGCGCCTGAACCCATTAACCGCGATGCGGACTTAGAACAACTTACCGAAATCCCGACCGACTTGCCCGTCGACAGCACCTGGGATGATATTTACGACTCGGCACCCGCGACATCGTCAGCGCCTGATCAAGACGGCCAGAACTTCGAAAGCCAAGGCACCGTTGTTGAAAGCTTGCGCGACCATCTACTGTGGCAGATGGGCTTAACCCCATTTAGTGAAGTCGATGAGG
>JANPPH010000392.1:0-3125 GCA_031428395.1 Gammaproteobacteria bacterium | reverse complement strand
GCCACATCTCCCAGGCAACGGCGGTGTAGCGAGTTTCATCAATGGGAAAAATTGAACGACTGGCCAACGCGATAGCGCCGAGCAACAGGGTGAGGCCGCTGGGCCATAGGACGGAACCCTGCAGCCAACGACGCTGCATTTAACTGTCCCGCTCGACGATGTCTTCCTTAATCAAAGCCGCCTCGCGCTGTTCGCGAATAATGAAGTAAAGGTTTCGCAGGTAGATAAAGACGCCCGTGACTTGGCCAACAATGAAGACTGGATCCTGACGATAAATGGCGTAAGACAATAACGTTAGGCCGCCGGTGATGCTGAAATACCAAAACGCAACAGGAATAACGCTGCGACGCAGGCGTTCGCTTTGTAACCACTGCACGATAAAACGCATCGAAAACAACGCTTGACCGACGAATCCGATCACAAGCCACATCGTCTCTTGAGACACTCTTAATTCTCCTCAAAAATCTCCGGTTGTTTAGCCCGGCGTTGCAACCACATCACGCCCAACATATCGACAATGCCTACCCACAACCGGTCGAACAAGCCATATTTGGATTGACCACGCAAACGCGGACGATGATGCACTTCTACCCACGCGATGCGGCCACCTTGGCGTAGCACTAGCGCCGGCAAAAAACGGTGCATGTGATCGAAATAAGGCAAATGCAAAAACGCATCGCGACGAAACAGCTTCAGGCCACAGCCCGTGTCTATCGACGCATCATTCAATAAGCGGCTGCGAACCCCATTAGCAACGCGCGACGAAAGGCGACGTAACCAAGTGTCTTGGCGCTTGGCGCGAAAGCCACACACCATCTGCAAACCCGGATCGGTACTTTCGTCACGTTGCTGTAATAACTTGGGGATATCCGCCGGATCATTTTGTCCATCGCCGTCAAGGGTGGCTATCCAGGCACCCTGAGCGACATTAACACCTGTGTGTACAGCTGTACTCTGCCCACAACTGCGCGAATGCCGCACAACCCTGAGCGCCTTGATTTCGCTTTTCAGGCGGCCTAACAGCTGTGCCGTGCCATCATCGCTGCCGTCATCAACAAAAACAACTTCAAAATCCAATCGTCCATGTAGAGCCGCGATAATCTCTCGTAATAGCGGTTCGACATTCTCGACTTCATTGCGGACAGGGACAACTACCGATAAATCCACGGGCAAAAACTCACATGCTGATTAATATGACTCTGGACCACTGCGCGACAGGGTTAGGTATGTTGATTATCTACCTTCGCACTCGTTCGCGAGCTGACTTGCGATTCAACTGCCGAATCTGGGTTTAACCCAGATTTTCCATTAGCCCTCTACTGCGGCCGCACAACGCACTGAATCTGCGCGAGAAAAGAAGAAAATCAGCCTGTCTCCGTAGAGTGACCACGCCTCCGACTGTTTTTCTTCTTTTCTCGGCCATCTTCAGTGCGTTGCGCACCCTCGCTACGAGGCTAATGGAAAATCTAGCTTAAAGGCAGGGCAAAAATGGGGCAAATCAACCAGGCAGAAAAGCGTCTCGCATTGTACTGCCTAGCACCAGTTTCCTCAAATAAACCGCACCACCGGCATAAACCTTTGGTGGCCTTTATGATACCGTTAGAGACGTAAATTCAAACACTCAATTTCATCAGTGATGCAAAGGTAATTAGTTGAAAACTCGAGTTGAATCATATTCTTTTGGGCGTTTAGTGTGCACTTTTCGTTGCACATGGTGGGCTGTAACCATGGGCTTAGCGACGCTTTCGATAACCGCGATGGGCGCTACATTGCCGAGCAAATCGCTTTGGGTCACTAACGGAGATGTTCGCGCCGTCGCCAACGATGGCAAAAATGTGTATGTGGGCGGTAATTTTACTTTCGTTGGCCCCAATACCGGACACGGCATCGGGGTCAATACAGGCAACACCGCTGTCGATCCCAAAGCACCGTTTATCAATGGCAATGTCTATGCGGTCGTACCCGACGGCTCGGGCGGATGGTTTGTCGGCGGTGATTTTACGTTGGTCGGCGATGTTGCGCGCACCAATTTAGTTCATATCACTGCGACCAATATCGTTAACAGTGGCTTTAAGAGCGCCATTGATGGCCCGGTACGTAGTTTGGCGCTGAGCAGCAATAAAGAGATTATTTACGTCGGCGGCGAATTCGGAAGCCTTGGCGGTCAACCACGTAATCGCATCGGCGCACTCGACACGGCGAAAGGTGAAACCACGGTTTGGAACCCGAACGCGGATAGTCGAGTCGCTGCGATGGCATTGGCGACGAATGGCGAAACGCTCTTCATCGGCGGCGCATTTAACACCGTTGATGGACAAGCCCGCGCCAATATTGCGGCATTAAGCACCAGCGCCACGAGCGCCGGTAGTTACGTCACAACGTGGGATGCTAGTGCCGCAGTCGCCACCATCACACCGATAGAAGCGTTAACCGTCGCAAAAAAAGATGCCACTTCCGCTGAGGTTGTTTATGCGGGAGGCGGCGCTGGGGTGTTGGGTGGTGTTGTGGCTATTAATGCCGCGACTGCAACAACAATACCCTGGACAGCCGCTACCGATGGTATCGTGCGGGCGTTGGCATTCACCAAAGACAAGGCCAAGTTATTCGTTGGCGGAGATTTTACAACGCTTGCAGGCAGCGCGCGCAATCGCGCTGGCGCGCTCAAAACTAGCGATGGCACTGTGCAAAATTGGAACCCCAATGTCGATAACGGTGTCGTTCGCGCCATTGCTGTCACCGCTGAACGTGTTTACCTTGCTGGGGATTTCACCAAAGTAAAGGCTGTCGAGCGCCTCTATGTGGCAGCTTTACAGAACGATGACCCTGGCACCCTATCGGGTTTCCTCGCCAACGCCAATAACAACGTCCACGCCCTTGCGCTGCCGGACAACAGCACCGTAACCCTATTTGTTGGAGGCGAATTAACGTCCGTGGGGGGGCAAAATCGTAAAGGCTTGGCAGCCTTAGAAATTGCCACCGGTAAACCCACCGCCTGGGATCCGGAGGTGGTCGGCGGAACCGTTCAAGCAATCGCCATATCTGCGGATAAAAGTAACATTTATGTTGCAGGAAGCTTTACCGGTATTAATGCCAAAACTCGCAATCGAGTGGCCAAATTTATCCCC
>JANPPH010000391.1:0-2794 GCA_031428395.1 Gammaproteobacteria bacterium | reverse complement strand
CGGCGACCGCCGAGAAAATCAGGAAGTTTTGCAAAAAGCTTGAAAAAAACCAACGTAAAATAGAATCGTCCAATGATCAATTGGCAATCCATGTCAGCCGAATTTGGCTAAAACGTCTGCGTTACCTATTAGAGCCACTACAGGAAGAAATCGACGATTGGCCATCAATGATCAATCCTCTTAAAGATGTGCAAAATATTCTTGGCAAGCTCCACGATACCCATTTCATTGCGCTTGAAATTGCGTTGGCGGTAGAAGATTCGGCGGCCCTTCACGCGCGCCGCTTACTCGATATAGCGCTACACGATGCAGACCCGCTTGCACTGCGTGCTGAGAAACGGCGCAGCGAACACGCTGGTTTAGTGACACTTGCCCGGTTGGCAAATCTGCGTACAAATGAATTGTTCGCAGAGCTTGGGGAAAATTTTCTTAACGGCGGCCTCAATGCGCTTATTAGACGCATGATGCTCACGGGTCAGAATTTGACTGCACGAGCCGCGCAAAATTATAAAATAGTCATCCCCGTTTAAATTTCAATGGGAATGACAATGTTTTATCGCTTAACGAACCTTAATTAATTCTAGCAATTCGCCCTTCTATTGAGGCCGAAAGCGGTTGAGTTTGACTACTCACATAGTGGCTGAGTGCGTCTAAATCTACAGGTCCAACGACACGATTCGTTCCTTGGGTGAGTAGCGTGAAATTGTCGCCGCCCGCTGCAATAAAGCTATTCACCGTCACGCTATAACTCGCATTCAAGTCCATTGAATGGTGCGTATCTATTCAAGCGGAAAGCTTAAGCAAGTAATCTGGCAACAATATGAAGGCGTCTTGATCAGAAGGTAGAAGTTTGCTTAGAGAGGGAGCAAGATAGTTTAAAATTAAACCCAGATTTTCCATTAGCCTCGTAGCGAGGGTGCGCAAGGTGCTGAAGATGGGCGAGAAAAGAATAAAAACAGTCGGAGGCGTAGTCACTCTACGGTGACAGACTGTTTTTCATCTTTTCTCGCGCAGATTCAGTACGTTGTGCGGCCGCAGTAGAGGGCTAATGGAAAATCTGGGTTAAATGGGTTGTTGCCTTTTGACCGGTCTTCAAAAAACGTTGTCTACGCACGGATTGCTAAATGAATAACCAAGAATTATATGCACGGGTGCGCGCATCTCTCGTTCAGGAATGCGTTTTATTTGGCAGCGCCTCGCCTGGCGCGCGGCTAATGCGTGCCCCAGGCGTCCTCGCATCCATTGTGCCCGCAACGCCCGATCGTTCAATGTTCAATTGGGTCATCTACGAACATCGCGAGGCCTTGTTAGAGCAGTACCAGGGGTTTGCAAGCGCATATGAAGAGGCAGGCGTGCGAGCGTGGACAGTATGGGTCGATCCTGACGATAATATCATGCCTGCAGCGTTAACATTGCACGGCCATAAATTGGACTCACAACCGGTGGCCATGGCGGCCGCCATGCACGAACTTATCTTGCCGCCCCCTGATGATCTGGATTGGCGACCTATCTATGACTTACGCCTCGTCGCCCAAATAAACGATCAAGCTTATGGATTTCCACCACCCGCCTTTGCGGCCGCACTTCAGCAGTGGCCCGACAAAGCATGGTACGCCTATCTGGCATATTTACAGGGCGAAGCAGTGGGCACCGTAATGATATATCAAGGTGAAAATAGTGACTGCGGGGTGACAGGCGTAGCGACATTACCGCAGGCGCGTAGCCATGGCATCGCAACACGTTTGTTGGCGGTGGCATTACGCGAATCCCAAGCCCGCGGCGCAACCACCACGACTTTGCAAGCCAGCCCACTGGGTGCCAGCGTCTACGCCGCACTGGGCTATCGCAACCTTGGCGTAATGGGCATGTGGGAACGGCGTAGGGTACTAGGCTCCGCATAGCGAAAATTTAACAAATAAAATACGTAAAGTGACGCTGGCTGTGCTGACGGCTAAACTTAGCCTGAACGCCCCCCGCCCAACGTTAAGCTTGCTCCTGTCCCCGGACTACCATTTCCGCTGCGTGCGCTAGCGTCTGCTGCGTAATCTCAATACCGCCCAGCATTCGCGCAATTTCGTCTTTACGTTCGCTGAGCGTTAACTTTTGGATTTGCGTGCGGGTGTTATTTTTCTCGACGTGTTTGGCGACTTGAAAATGTTGATGACCGAGTGCTGCAACTTGCGGCAGGTGAGTGACGCAAAAGACTTGGTGGGTGTGGCCTAAAGCGCGCAGTTGTTGGCCGATCATTTCGGCGACGCGACCGCCGACGCCTGTGTCAACTTCATCAAAGATGAGGGTGGGGATGCGGTTGCTGTTGGCAGTAATGACTTGGATAGCGAGGCTGATGCGGGAGAGCTCGCCGCCGGAGGCAACTTTATTTAATGGTCTAGGCGGCTGGCCTGGATTAGCGCTGACGAGGAATTCAATGCGTTCCATGCCATAAAGGGCAAAGTTATCTTCCTCTAAAGGTTCGAGATTAATGTGCAACTCACCGCCCGGCATGCCAAGTTGGCGGATGATTTCGACGATTTTTGGTGCGAGCCGTTTTGCGGTGGCGGCGCGCTGCGCGCTAAGTTCTTTTGTCTGCTGTCGATAGGATTGCGAGACATCGTTTAGCTCTTGCTCGATGCTGCCTAAACGGTTATCTGCGCTATCGAGTTCAGCCAAGGCCGTCAACAGTTGATCATGCAGAACGGGTAACTCAGCGGGAGGCACGCGATGTTTACGCGCAAGATCGTGTATGGTGCCAAGTCTAGTCTCAATCGTTTGCAAACGTTGCGGATCAAGCTCGAGG
>JANPPH010000390.1:0-3601 GCA_031428395.1 Gammaproteobacteria bacterium | reverse complement strand
GCCAAGCTCTTCGGGTGTTGTAATGGACAAAGACTACGCCAGCAAAGTCACTGTGATGTTGGATGATGGTCATGTCAATGATGCCATGCGCGCGGGTTGCTGGAGTGTCTGCCACGACGACGCGGTTTTTATGCCCAACGCACCCAAAGACATTAAGATTAGTAAATACTTAGTTGCTTCCCGAACCAAAATATCACGAAGCGGCGGCGGTGAGAACTTCAAGTCACAAGCAGAACTTGATCAGCTGCTAAAAGACGGTATTTTTCTTGAGTATTTGCAGGCAAAACTAAATCCCGCTAAGCCAGCTGTCGCCGCTGACGGCTATATTTTGGACAAACGTGTCGAAAATAAAAAACCCCTAGTGACTGCGCGATCGGAGTTAAAACAAAACAAGTGGCAAGTTGAACTTACCCGCCCGCTTCTATCCTCCGCACCGGAACACAAAAATATTACACCTGGCACTCTTTACCGAGTTAATTTTGCCATACATGACGATCATACCGAACGTCGCTTTCATCATGTTTCGTTTCTCAACCTGATGACATTAGGAACAGGCAATGCGGATATCGTAGCCAAAGATATTTCTCGCTGATGTAGGTGAGGTTTGATTTTTGGATCACGCGATGTGAAGCACACAGTCTTACTTTTGGCCGGCTTTGACTGCGGAATTGATGTTTCTTACTCGACGAGGAGGTGCTACATCCGAACAATTGGAAATCACGATGGTACCAAGATTGGGGCTGCATTTTATTGACAATAATGACAAGGAATTAGAGTTATGCACACACAACAATCCGCGCATGTTGGGGCATATTCACCTGCCGAATTTTCGATTTTTAAATCTTCGCTCATAGTAGCGACGATTCTAGCCTTACTGGGATTTTCAATTGTAAGTCATGCGGTACCCGCCTTTGCCCGCCAAACTGGCCGAGCCTGCAATGCCTGCCACTTTCAGCACTTTCCAACGCTTAATTCAGAGGGACGCGAATTCGCGGCGTCGGGATACACAGATATAGGCAAACAACCGTTGATTGAAAAAGAAGGCCTATCTTTGCCCGGCGTCTTGAATGCAAGTATTTTTACGAAGCTACGTTATCAAAAAGCAAATGGTACCGAGAAAGCCGGCGAGGTAACCAAAAACAGTGGCGAGTTGCAATTCCCTGATGAATTCGTGTTATTTTTTGGCGGTCGTGTAAGCGAACACGTGGGTTTTTTACTTGAAGCGCAGCTACCTGAAAGCGAGGAATCCGCTTTAGCGAGCGTTAAGTTACCGTTCTTTTTTGGTGAGAAACGAAAATTTGGCGTCGTGCCCTACTCGACTGACGGACTTGGCGCGGCTTATGGTTTTGAATTATTGAGTACCGGCGCTTTACGTAGTAGTCGTATTGCAGAACACAGAAAAGACATTTCAGCACAACAATTTGTCGGGCTGGATGGCGCCGCAGAAGGCCTGGCCTTCGTGGCTCACGATCCGCGCTTTTACGTTAACTATAGCCTGTGGTCGCCCAATCATTTAGCCACCTCAAATGGCATGGCAAACGGTAAACCTGAAGCGAGTTATTTGCGTATCGTATTAAAGACCCCGCCGGTTGAAGAAGGTGCAACACCCGGCTGGGATTTCGGCGGAGGCGTGCAACTTTGGAGTGGTTCGGCAAAACGCAACACGGACTCGGCGCTTCCTGCGACTTTGACTGAAACGGATACCAGTGCCATTGCGTTTGATGCTCAAGCCCAAGGCACGTTTAGCGGATATCCCTTAGGCGTGTATCTTACCTATGCCAAAGCACAGAAGTCGGACGCGAATGCCACGACAAAAAATCTATTTAACGCCAATCCCAAGGACGAACAGGCGATTGCGCTTGCGGCGGAAATAGGGATTATTCCGCGCAAAGCTACTTTGCTTCTAGCTTATCGCCAAGGCGATAACGGTAAAGCCGCAAATAACAAAGACAATGCTGTCACCCTTGGTGGCACGTACTCGCTAAATCAAAACGTGATGCTGAGCCTAAATTACGCTAAGTACTCTGGGAACGCTTTCGCCGCGGGCACCAAGCCGATGTCGGTGGGTGGATCGGGCGATCAGCTCACGACGTTGATGTTATCTGCGGGTTTCTAGTGGGATCGATCTAGCGTGGCGTAACCCAGTTTTTCCTCGTGGAATTGTTGGGTTACGCCCTTAGAGTTAAAACGTAAACCGCTGCTTACTTCTTTGGCCGTCGGAACCCGTTTTCTTCTCCTTAGCGCGCTGCACCTAACGCTATGGCCCTGCGACGACTTGCTTCCGCGTCAGCTTTCGCTTGCTCGCTATCCCATTGCGGATTGGCTTCTGACCAGCCACCACAGTTTCTAACAATAATATTCGCAAGCGCTTGGATGTGATCTGGACGGTCGTTTAGGCAGGGAATGTAACGGTATTGTTGGCCACCCGCAGCGATAAAGAAATCGCGATTGCGGAGCGCCATTTCTTCCAACGTTTCTAGGCAATCAGCGGAAAATCCAGGACACACCACATCTACGCTTTTAACGTTTTTCTTAGGTAGTTCCTGCAACGTTTCTTGAGCATAGGGTTTAAGCCATTCTTCGCGGCCGAATCGCGATTGGAAGGCGATCATCCATTGCGATGCCGACAATTGCAATTCTGCGGCCACTAAGCGCGCAGTTTTGTGGCATTGGCAATGATAGGGATCGCCCGCTAGCAACGTTCTTTTTGGCATACCGTGGAACGAAAAAAGCAGGTATTCGGCTTGACCATTGCTTCGCCAATATTCTCGAATACTATCGGCTACTGCTTTTATGTAAGCGGGATCATCATGATAAGCACCAATCGTGCGCAGCTCAGGCACCCAGCGCCAATCTGCCAATTCCTTTGCCAGGGCATCGAAGGCCGTGGCCGTCGTCGCGGCTGAATATTGCGGATAGAGCGGCAGGACTAGCAGGCGTTGCACATTCGATTTACGCAATTGACGCAAGCCATTTGCGATCGAGGGATTACCGTAACGCATACCCAATGCTACATGCACGGGCGCTTGCACTCGCTGCGCAAGCTCACGCTGCAACGCGATTTTCTGGCGCTTAGAAATTGCCACTAACGGCGATCCGTCCGCCGTCCATACCTGTTGATAAGCATGCGCGGTTTTACTCGGCCGAAAGGGTAGCACAACCGCATGAAGAATTAGCCACCAGAGTGGGCGCGGAATTTCGACAACCCGAGGATCCCATAAGAACTCTTTTAGATAACGGCGCACGTCCGGCACGGTCGCAGCGTCAGGCGAACCGAGATTGGTGATCAATACCCCTAAGCTGGGTAAGCCTCCGTGGACATGGTCAGTGTCCGTGCGCTTCATCATTGAATGTCCTCTTGCGAAAAAAGAGGTTTAGTATAGCGGTAAGTAGGCAAAGTTTCGTAAAAAAAACGCGGATCAGAGAGGAGTGCGCTGCGTCAAATTTTCTCTTAAACGACGTAGGGTAAGAAGTGGAGACAATGCCAAAAGAAACACATCCAATGCACCCCCGCCGCCTGCGCTGCTAGAAGCCGCCTCGGTGGCGGTTGGAGTCACCTCACTAAGAGTAGTCTCGTTTGCGGCAACGCTGGCAACAGCCG
>JANPPH010000389.1:0-3037 GCA_031428395.1 Gammaproteobacteria bacterium | reverse complement strand
TGCGTATAACTGATTTGTGCAAGTCCTATCCTAACCTTTAGTGCTTCCAACGACGCCCTCGACTAGCCAGTCCATGCTTTCTAACCATACATCGGTTTGTTTGTATTCTTTGCCTGCCGCAATCACAACACGCCCCGAATTGTCTTTGATAGGACCTTTGTACACCACCATCGCGCCACTCATGAATGAAGAGCGGATCTTATCGGCGTGTTCTTTGGCTTTTGCCGTCACCGCTTTACCGTAGGGCGAGCTTTTCACTATGCCTTCTTTGAATCCCCCCCGAACCAGGTTGGGAATCTTCACGCCTTTAGCAATCATTTCCGCATAGTCTTGATAGACCTTGCTCCAGTTCCATTGCGCACCAGTCAAAAATCCTTTCGGTGCAAGCACGGCTTGATCGGTGTGATAACCGCAGGAAAAAATGCCGCGCTTCTCGGCGGTTTCAATGACAACTTTGGGACTGTCCACATGGCAGGTCAGCACATCGACGCCCTGATCGATTAAGGAATTTGCTGCTTCAGCTTCCCTTACCGGCAATGACCAACCACCCGTGAATACTACCGTGGTTGTAATGTTTGGATTAACGCTACGCGCTGCGAGTGTGAAATTGTTGATGTTGCGCAATACTTGCGGGATTGGCATCGCAGCAATAAAACCGAGTTTGCCGGTTTTACTCATGTGGCCTGCCACTATGCCTGCGACGTAAACGGGTTCGTCAATGTAGCCAAAATAGCTGCCAACATTTTTCGGGTGTTTGCTGGCATCCCACAATCCACCGCAATGTAAAAACATCACCTCTGGATACTTGGGTGCAATCTTAAGAATGTGCGGATCGAAATAACCGAAGGAGGTAGGGAATACAATCTGTATGCCATCAAGATTGATCATGCTCTCCATAGCCTTTTGTACTTCAATAGTTTCCGGGACATTTTCCTGATCCACGGCTTTTACCCAATCAAGCTTTGCAAGCGATGATTTTCCTTCATAGTGCGACTGGTTGTAGCCATAATCGTCACGCGGCCCCACATAAATAAACCCCATACCAACTTTCTTTTTTGCCCATGCATTGCCGGGTAACAATCCTCCCAACACAGTGACCACGCCAACTGCCGCTGCGCCTTTGAGCAAGGTACGGCGCTTATTATCAATCAACCCTTTGTCGTCACGACTTTTCATTTGTTCTATTCTCCATTGTTTGATTTGAATATGCCGTTAACAATCTGATCACCAATGAATCACCGATGTACCTCTCGTTGGAAAATTTCCAAGCTGCGTGCCTTAGTTTGGATGAACGCTGAATCAGACAGCGTCGCCAGTGTGCGCGGGCGTGCCACGTCGAATGAAATGATCTCGGCGACGCGCGTGGGCCGTTTAGTCAAAAGCAAAACACGATCGGACAGGTACACCGCCTCCTCAAGGTCGTGAGACACGAGCACTATCGTGACATGGGTCGCCATGAAAATGTCCTGGAGTTTGTCTCGAATCAGCAGGGTCATTTCATAATCGAGCGCGGAAAAAGGTTCATCAAGAAACAACACCTCGGGATCCGGCGCCAACGCGCGCATGATCGATACCGTTTGTTGTTGTCCACCCGAGAGTTCGTATGGATAGCGATTCAGATCAAACTTGATTTCGAACTGCGCGACCAGCTCATCAATACGTTGTTCGATCTTGGCCTTGGATGTTCCACTGAGTTTCAGCGGGTAGCGGATATTGTCGATTGCCTTCATCCAAGGAAATAATGCGTCGCGGTAATTTTGGAACACGTATCCGATTTTGGTATCACGCAGCGATTTTCCGTCAAAAAGAATCTCCCCAGCATCGATAGGAATAAGCCCCGCGATCAAATTGATTAAGGTCGATTTCCCGCATCCATTCGGGCCGAAAATTGAGGTGATTTTTCCTTTGGCGATATCAAGATTGAAATCCTGATACAACGGTTGGCCGGCAAAATATTTGGTGAGGTGGCGTAATGTGATGTGGGTACCAACCGGCTCAGGAATGAATGGCGGTAGCGATTTCACATTCGACTTTATGGCCACATCGAGAGTTGTCGAAAATTTTTTACGGGTTATAGCATGCATGTTATTTTCCACTCCAGTGCACCAACCGCGTTTCGGCCAGCATAAAAAACACGTTAAAGGCATACCCAAGCACTCCCGCTGCCAAAATCGAGCTATACATATCCTTGACGTTAAGCACTTGCTGAGCGTCGATAATGCGGTGACCAATGCCTTGTTCGGAGCCGATAAACATCTCGGCGACAACGACAATCACCAATGCCATGCTCACGCCACTGCGCAAGCCGACAAATGTCTGAGGCAAGCTTTCCAGTAACAAGACGTGTCGAAAAATTTGAAACTGGGACGCGCCCATCACTTTTGCAGCCATGATTCGCTGCTTGCGTGCATTCATAACGCCGTAGGCACTATTGAACAGAATGACCAATACCGCCGCGAACGCTGCGATAGCAATTTTATTCATGTCGGTAATGCCAAAGATCATCAGAAATAACGGAATGAGCGCAGACGATGGCGTCGAGCGAAAAAAATCAATGAGAAACTCAACGCTGCGATATACGGGACGGGAACTCCCCAGCGCTACACCAAGTGGTACACCGATTACGGCGGCGATTAAAAACGCTTTCACCGTCCGACCCGCGGTGGATGCCACATCGACCAACAGCGAACCCGATGCGACTATCGTGTAAAGATGCAACAATGTGTCGTCAGGGCTCGGTAACAAAACTGGGTTGACGGCTTTGGTCGCGACCACGATGTACCAAACAGCAAATAGTACGACAGGGCCGACCAGCGGAACCAAAGAAATATCGGTCAGCCACTTCACGGAAAAACCCCATCTACGGCTGGCCATCACTCCTCCTTGTACAACATCGACTCAACCATCACCCGTGATGAAAAAATTTTCTTATCCGAGAATAGATCGAAGAATTTCTGAAACATTGCGATGTCGGACTTGGAGAATTCATTGTGCAATACATAGGCAGGCAGCGGCGTTTGCTTGGCCAGCTCCTTCA
>JANPPH010000388.1:0-15138 GCA_031428395.1 Gammaproteobacteria bacterium | reverse complement strand
ATTTTGGGGGTCCTCTTAGATGCACTGGTGTATGCTGCTGTCGCGCTTCTGAAAGCGTCAAGGCCAAAAAAAGCGACACGGCCAAAATTAAATTCACAGACTCGCAAAACGTTTCTATGCCAGTCGTCTGAATAATTTTTTTAGCGATAGCTGTGCGTTTTTCTTAAGTTATCTAAACGGGTTGTAAGTTCAACAAACTATTGGACTCATTTTTTAGCATCGCCTTAACCCGCTCTGCGGCCAACGGTGCGCTGATATAAAAACCTTGAATTTGGTCGCAGCCATATTCACGTAAGAGCGCCAATTGATAGGCAGTTTCAACGCCCTCAGCGACGACTTGTAATCCTAAAGCATGTGCCATAGTCACTATCGCGCGAACGAGTGCCGCGTTTTTGGAGGTTGGACTCAGTTCAACAATAAAGCCGCGATCAATCTTTAATATGTCCACAGGGATATGCTTAAGATAGCCCAGTGACGAATAGCCGGTGCCAAAATCATCAATCGCAATTTGAACGCCCATCTCTTTTAAAACTCTAAGCGTCGCTTTAGCCTCTGGCGCGTCATTAACAAGCACGCTTTCAGTAATTTCAAACACCAAATTCTGCGCATCAATACCATTTTGACTAAGAATTTTTTGCGTTGTATCCAACAGAGCGTTTTTGCCAAATTGGTGCGCTGAAAGATTCACGGCAAAACGTATTGGAGTTAAGAGCGGGTCGTGCTTATATTTTAGTTGGTCACAGGCAGTATGTAATACCCATTCGCTTACCGCTGTAATCATGCCAGATTCTTCGAGTATGGGAATGAAATCGGCAGGTCCAACAACGCCGCCTTTGGGGTGATTCCAACGCAATAATGCTTCAACGCTATCAATTTTACCGCTATTAGCATTTATCAGCGGTTGATAACGTAAGAAAAACTCGTCACGGTCCAAGGCATGGCGAAGCTCGGTTTCCATCGACAATCGCCGATGCACACGGGTAGACATATCCGAAGAAAAAAACCTAAAGCAATTGCGGCCGGCTTCTTTGGCGCGATACATCGCAGTGTCCGCTGCACGCGTCAAATCGTCCACGCTTGCACCATCTTGCGGAAAGCGCGCGATGCCAATGCTTGCAGAGGTAAAAAGTTCGTGTTCGGCGAAACAAAACGGAATAGCTAGGGCAGTTAGAATGTTATGCGCGATGCCAGTTGAGCCGGCATCATCAAGTCCTTCTATGACGATCGCAAACTCGTCGCCGCCAATGCGCGCCAAAAAATCCTGCGGACGACAGTATGGCGAGATGCGTTTGGCGATAGCCCGCAACAAGGTGTCGCCTGTTTCATGACCTAGGCTATCATTAATATTTTTGAAATGATCGAGATCCAAAAATATAACGGCTAGGTGTTGATTTTTTGCTTGCGCCAATGTCTCGGTTAAGCGCTCCGAAAAATAGCTTCTATTGGGTAGTCCGGTTAACAAATCATGCCGCGACAGGTACCACACTTGGCTTTCTGCTGCCATGCGTTCGCTGATGCCGCGGCCGGTAGCGAGGGGTTTGCCGCCGCCAGCCATGAACGTTTGTTCCGGGCAGTGAAAGTTGTCGGCCTGGGCCCATTTAAGACGCTCACCATCCGCGCGCCGCCGTCCTGAGAAGTTTGAGCAAAGCGCGCTGCGTCGTTCGTGCTCAATAGGCAGATCTCCTTGTAGGGTTGGAGATACGCCCCCACTTGTTCGATCCGGACGTGAATTTTTCCGTCTGTTCATTGTGCGACTCCCTCTGTTGTTATCGCAACCGTTCTACTTGCATACACACAACTGTTCGAGGATGTGACCCGATAGTTCCATAGTGGCGTAGATGACAAGCACAGCGCCATGCGCAATCGTGCGGACAAATATAGAGGAACAAAGCGCGTAAGTTGTTGTTGCATGGGTTGTCGCTTCACTTCAGGCCTCAATAGTGTCGTCATACTATTTTTGACATACTTTAGTGTGATTTGTTCTTCCCACTATTGATTAAAAAGTTAGCACAAATTCTGAGAAAATATAGGTTTTTCCTTAGTTAAGAAATTTTTTTGGCGAAAATCCCTAAGCACATCTGCGGGTAATTGTAGAGGCTAAAGTGTATTTTCCCGCGTTATAGATCGGGTTTACCCGACTACTTCGGGTTGATCAGTGAGGCGACCAAATCGTGCTCGGTGGCGTCGATAATTTCGACTTGTACGAACTCACCGCTTTTTTTATGCGCGGCATTCTCAATGAACACCATGCCATCGATCTCGGGCGCGTCCGCGCTGCTGCGTGCAATAGCATCGCTACCTTCAATATTGTCGATAAGTACCGTCATGCGTTGGCCTATACGCTGAGTAAGTTTTGCCGCGCTGATTTCTTCTTGGACAGCCATAAATTGAGCTTGCCGTTGTTGTTTGATTTCTTCAGGCACGGCATTGGAAAGTTCATTGGCCACCGCGCCTGCGACAGGTGAATAGGTAAAACAGCCCACGCGATCAAGCTGAGCTTCGCGTAAAAAATCCAGTAGGTACTGAAAATCCGACTCGGTTTCACCCGGAAATCCGACAATAAACGTACTGCGCAAGGTGATGTCTGGGCATATTTCTCGCCAGGCCCGTATGCGGGTTAAGGTGTTTTCACTATTTGCCGGGCGCTTCATGGCTTTAAGCACGGCGGGACTGGCATGCTGCAACGGCACGTCGAGATAAGGGAGTATCTTTCCGTTGGCCATTAAAGGAATCAGCTCATCAACATGGGGGTAAGGATAAACATAATGCATACGAATCCAGATGCCCAGCTCGCCTAGCGCTTCGGCCAGCTCGGTTAGCCGCGTTTTAAGCGGCCGACCGCGCCAAAACCCAGTGCGATATTTAACGTCCACGCCATAGGCGCTCGTATCCTGCGAGATGATCAATAATTCGCGCACCCCAGAGTTCACTAAATTCTCTGCCTCCTGCATGACCTCGCCAACTGGGCGACTAACTAAGTCACCACGCATCGATGGAATAATGCAAAACGTACAACGATGGTTGCAGCCTTCCGCGATTTTTATATACGCATAGTGCTTGGGTGTGAGCTTAATGCCTTGCGGTGGGACGAGGCTAATAAAGGGGTCGTGAGAGGGTGGCAAATGCGCATGGACGGCATCCATTACCTCTTGCGTGGCGTGCGGCCCCGTTACAGCCAGTACCTGAGGATAAGCTTGCTTTACGATATCGCCCTTGGCGCCCAAGCAACCGGTAACGATCACTCGCCCGTTTTCATTCAAGGCCTCACCGATAGTCTCCAGTGATTCTTCAACCGCCGAATCAATAAAACCGCACGTATTAATTACCACCAAGTCCGCTTGAGCGTAAGTCGGCGAAATTTCATAGCCCTCGGCGCGTAATTGGGTGATGATGCGCTCAGAATCAACCAGAGCTTTAGGGCAACCAAGGCTAACAAAGCCCACTTTTGGCATAGCATTTTTCATGAGGCACGGGATCCAGGCGACGGAGTTGTTAGGGAATGCCACATTATCCCCTGCGGATCTAATGCGGGTCAAAGTATTCCCGTTTAACCCAGATTTTCCATTAGCCTCGTCGCGAGGGTGCGCAAGGTGCTGAAGAGGGGCGAGAAAAGATGAAAAAACAGTTGGAGGCGTAGTCACTCTACGGTGACAGACTGTTTTTTCATCTTTACTCGCGCAGATTCAGTGCGTTGTGCAGCCGCAGTAGAGTGCTAATGGAAAATCTGGGTTTAGGCGCTCAATCGAGGCGACGTAAACTGCGAAGTGGGAATTGACGGTTCTCAGTAAATTGGGCCAAGCGCGCGGTGAGTAGCTTATCCATTGTCCGCAACACCGTATCAACAATAAGATTTGCATGCGGATGGAAGTACTGCAATTTACATGGGACGGGCTCGTGTAGCGAGGTTCTAACGGCGTTATCAAAATGGGTCCACGCGACGACGGGATAGTCTTGTAAGGTACGATCAATGCATACCCAAAGACGTTTATCGAGTACTAAATCCATATCGCGCAGATTAGGCAATTCAAGCCGTAGCGGGATGCCCACGCGCAGCAAAGCCAGGCGAACGCGGTTATATCGACTGGCATCGATCAGCGCGGCTTGCGTCTTCATGGAGGGCAGCTTATCGAGCCTGACCATGTTGGGCACCTCGTGGTTTCCGTTCCGTACTACAAATTCAACACGTCTACGCACTTAAGTATAGGTGCTGAATAAGGTGAAGGGGTGATCGGAAGGCCTCGAAGTGTTACTTAGCCGAATCTTCTTCGTCCGA
The DNA here is from genome assembly GCA_031428395.1 of Gammaproteobacteria bacterium. Lineage (GTDB taxonomy): Bacteria > Pseudomonadota > Gammaproteobacteria > JAADHS01 > JAADHS01 > JANPPH01. The sequence continues at coordinate 10,865 of JANPPH010000388.1, read as the reverse complement.
AGTGGTCTTGGCTCGCCGGGGCGTCAGGTCGGCGTAGGGAAAGTTTACATGCCCATAGCGAATGACCAGCACGGCGAATGAGAGCAACAAAATACCACCCGCCACGGCAAGTACGCGCCAGGCATCCATTTCCTTTACATCAATTATCACGTAACGCGCGAGTGCCACGATGGCGATATAAATAGGCAGGCGCACCGGCAACTTATGCGATTCCATGTAAATGCCCACCATCGCGATGACTTCCAAATAAATAAATAATAGGAGCAGATCCGCGAGGCTGACTTCTCTTACCGAAATCATGCGCGCCACTTCTTGAATGCCCGCAATAACGGTTGAGATGCCGATAACAATCAAGCCTGCATTTTCAATAATTAGGATGGCTTCTCTGCCGCCGAATTTGAGTCTTTTTGTCATTGTTTGATTTCTCTTGAAGATCTAGGAGCGTTGCGACTAAACTCTTTAGCGACTACGCGGTTTCCCGTATATATCGGCCCAATCACGTCTAGTTATAATGCCAGACTCACGGTTTCTTTTATTTAACTAATCAAAAACTTAAGCATGGTTGGTGCGGGTCACATTCTAAGGTTTCAGCGAAAGGTAGGAATTAATGATACTTAAAATCAGGACAGCAATCATAGCATCTCTGTGCGCCGCATGTTTAGCGCCTCTCGTAAGCAATGCTGGGGAAGGCAGTGGGCGCGAGCAAGTTCAGAGCATGGGTAACATGAAAGGGATGCACGATGCATCCTTGAATAAGCCAGGAAACTGGATGTTTGGCTATCGCTATATGAATATGGAAATGAAAGATCTGATGGCCGGCAGCGATAAGGTAAGCCCGGAAACTGCTTTGAATAATAGTCTTTACACCAACGCCGCTGGCGATATGTATACCACTGCGCCGACGAGTATGACCACAGTTATGCACATGCTATCAGCGATGTACACCTACTCGGATAAGCTCAGCGCGATGGTAATGCTCAACTACGCCAATAACGATATGGATATGATCATGGCGATGATGCCCGGTGATATGCCGATGGCTATGAACATGGATTCGAGCGGGATCGCCGATACACAGTTTGTTGGGTTCTACCGCATGGACGGTATCGTTGACGGTGATCTGAAGCTCAAGCTGGGCCTATCTTTGCCTACGGGTAGCATTGATGAGAAAGATACCAATGGCGACGTCCTGCCTTACTCGATGCAGTTAGGATCGGGGACTTACGATTTAATCCCAGGATTCGTCATGACCAGAGATTACGCGCCTTGGGGCGTCGGCGCTGAAGGAAGTTTTACTCTGCGTTTGAGCGATAACGATCAACACTACAACTTGGGCAAACGCATTAACCTCACCGGCTGGGTTGCACGCACAATTACTCAGGGAACACAGCTAAAGGGTGTTCTCGGCTATACCAAGTCCGACGCCATTGAAGGCCAGGATGCGCGCATCACGGATTTGATGTCGATATCCAACGATCCTCGTAACTACGGCGGTACCCAAGTCGATTTATCGCTGGGACTAAGTCACGCGTTGGGCCATGGTCACAGCGTTGGCATCGCTTATACCTTGCCCGTGAATCAGAATTTGAACGGCATTCAGATGGCGACGGAGCGGATGCTCGCGCTTTCATGGGATTACATGTTGTAAAACGGACTCTTCGCTCCAGGGATGGTAGCGAACGCCGAGGTAGTAATGCGTATTCGTATTGTTGTGGTTTTGCTAGGCATTACCATGTCGTTAGGCATGGTAATGCCGACCTATGGCGCGACGCCTTCTGACCCCGATACTTCGCATCTTACGTTAACGGAAGCGGAGGCAATGGCGCTGGACCGGGATCCGCTAATCGCGGGCATAAAGGCTTCGGCACGGGCTTTCCGCGAGCAGGCAATTGCTGCGCAACAACTTCCTGACCCGCGTCTGGTGTTGGGTATCGTGGATCTGCCGACAGATAGCTTCTCTTTCAAGGAGCCGGAAACGCAGAAAATGATTGGCCTGCAGCAGTCTTTTCCTCCTTGGGGCTCATTAACGCGGCGCGGGGCAGAAATCGTCGCTATGGCGGAGTCTGACGAGGCCGCGCTCAAAGAACGTCGTCAGAAAATTCTCCAAAACGTGCGGCTCGCGTGGTTGGATCTCTACTACCAAAATCAGGCAAGCGAATTGGTCATTCGCAGTCAGCGTATATTTGATGAGCTGGTAAAAATTACGCAGTCGCGCTATCGCTCTGGGCGCGGCACGCAACAGGACATGGTGCGCGCCGAACTCGAGTTGAGCCAGATGGAAGATCGCTTGACCGTGATCCGCGCTCAGCAAGACGTGGGGTTGGCCGAACTCGCGCGGTGGCTTGATGAACCTACGTTAAGCCCCCCCATTAAGGCCAAATTCCCCGAATTTTCGGCTTTGCCCACGCGCGACGAAGTCCTAATGCGTGCGCAACGCCACTCGGTTATTGCAGTTCAGGATGCGCGCGTGGCATCCAAGCGGGAAGGCGTGGCAGTAGCGCGCGCCATGTACATGCCGGAAATGATGATTGACGTAAGCTATGGACAACGTGACGGCAATTTCAGCGATATGTTGACGGGTATCGTGAGTATCCAAGTTCCATTATTCACGTCCAAACGCCAAGATCGTCAACTCGCTGCTGCCCAACTGCAGGTCAAGGCGGTGCAGGGTGAGGCTAATGAATTGCGGCGTCAATTGCGGGCGCAAGCGGATGCGGAGTACGCGCGTTGGCAACGATCGAATCAGCGCTTGAAATTTCATGAGGAAAAGCTATTGCCGTTGGCAACGCAGAATTCCGAGTCATCGTTGACGGCTTATCGCAACAACGTGACCGACTTGTCCAGTCACATTATGGCGCGTTTAGAGGAGTTAGACGGCAAAATTGAAGCGCTCGCTCTGCGGGTCGAACGCGGTAAGGCCCACGCAAATCTTTTATACCTAATATCGGAGGAATAGTTATGAACGTTCTTCGCTGGTTAGAAGCCCTTTTTTTGCGCATTATCTATTTTTTCTTGCGTCTTTTAACAGCGCAGCAAAAAGCAATTGGAGCCCTGCGGAAACGCGCACTGATGTTTATTACATTGGTGCTCGGCGTTATTGCGGTGGTTTTCACGGCCGCGATTCCGGTCAGTCACTATCTTTTGGGCGAAGAATTGCAAGCAGTGGCTGCGGTTGAGCCGCAAACGGCGGTGAGCGGTACGATTGAAAAAACGTTCAATGTAGCGTCGCTGATAGAGTCTGTCGAAAACGTATTTAGTGATTTGATCGAAAACCGGACTGATGCTCAGGTTAACAATTTTACGCAAGAAACTATCCCCACAGAAGTGACGGATGAGCAGTTTACGCCGAGCGTTGTTGCCGTGCGGGAGACAGCTTTGGAGCATGCTAGCAAACATGCCGATCCGCTTTACGTGTGTCCGATGCACCCTCAAATTACGTCAAAAAATGCCAATGAAACCTGTCCGATCTGTGGCATGCAATTGGTCGCATTAAAAAGCGATAACGGACCAAATAACAGTGGCCAGGAAAGCGTGGTGACGATTTCGCCCGCTGTAATGAATAATCTAGGCGTCCGCACTGCGTCGGTTACTAACCGAACCCTGCATCGTCTAGTGAGTAGCGTGGGCTATGTCGCCGAGAATGAAAACAAGATCCGCACTGTTGCCTTGCGGACTGAAGGGTGGATTGAGCGCTTGATGGTGAAATCGGTCGGTGAACGGGTGAAGAAAGGCGATTTATTGTTTGAAGTGTATGCGCCAACTCTCGTCAACGCCCAAGAAGAATATCTGCAAGCGTTACAATCAAACAATGGAAGTTTGGTCGATGCCTCAAGCCAGCGTCTGCTCGCGATGGGGATATCTCAAGCGCAAATAGATTCGATTTCCAAAGGACGCAAGGCGCAACAATATACTAAAATTTATGCTCCGCAAGACGGCGCTGTGTCCGAGTTGAACATTCGTGAAGGCATGTTTGTGGCGCCGTCCCAGCCAATTATTAGCTTGGTCGATTTATCGAGCGTTTGGCTTGTTGCGGATGTGTTTGAGCGCCAAGCTGCCTGGATAAAAGTAGGTCAAAAAGCTGAAGCAACACTGCCGTTTATGCCGGAGAAGCTGTGGACGGGTCAGGTCGAGTATATCTACCCCTCTTTGGATGCCAAAACCCGCAGTCTGAAAGTACGTCTGCGCTTTGATAATATCAGCGAGGTGTTAAAGCCGAATATGTATGCGGACGTTAAGATCTATTCTAGTCCTAAGCCAAATGTTCTTGCCATTCCGCGCGAAGCCTTAATTCGCACTGGAAAAGACCAGCGCGTAATCGTGTCTTTGGGTGACGGCAAGTTTCGACCCAAGTCCGTGCGCGTGGGCATGGAAACTGACGATTACATTGAAGTCATTGCAGGTTTGCAAGAAGGTGAGCAAGTTGTGACCTCGAGCCAATTTTTAATAGATTCGGAAAGTAGCATCAAAGCGGCGATGATGCGCATGAACGCCGAGTAAAAAGGCCTCGCGTTTCCCAGCCAGCGAGGCCAAGTGGGAACGGCTGGAGTGAAATAGAAGTGACGACCCCTATTTGCATGGGTCGTAAGAATGCGATGTGTATGTTTCATAAATGATCTCCAGAATTATCGATTGGTCCCTCTACAATCGCCCACTAGTCCTGCTCTTTACTCTGGTGCTTGCTGGTTGGGGTTTGTTTGCGGTTAAAAACACCTCGTTAGATGCGATTCCTGATCTGTCCGATCTGCAGGTCATCATCAAAACCACCTATCCTGGCCAAGCGCCGGAAGTGGTTGAGGCACAAGTTACCTATCCCATTACCACGGCGTTGTTATCTGTGCCCGGTGCGGTCACTGTGCGCGGGTACTCCTTCTTTGGTGACTCTTATGTTTATGTAATCTTCGAAGATGGCACAGATATGTATTGGGCGCGCTCGCGTGTGCTTGAATATCTCAGTCAAACCGCAGGAAAACTTCCGCCGCAAGCAACGCCGCAGCTCGGACCCGATGCCACAGGCGTGGGTTGGATTTATGAATATGCCTTAGTGGATCGAACCGGCAAGCATGATCTGTCGCAGTTGCGCAGTCTTCAAGATTGGTTCTTAAAGTTCGAGCTGCAAGCTCTACCTGGCGTAGCAGAAGTGGCGACTGTCGGCGGCATGGTCAAGCAATACCAAGTGGTGCTTGATCCAGACCGCTTGCGTGCGTTTGCTATGCCGTTTTCGCAAGTGCGTAGTGCCATACAAAACGCCAATGCCGAAGTGGGTGGCTCGGCCATAGAGTTGGCGGAAGCCGAATACATGATCCGCGCAAAAGGTTACATTCAAGGGCTGGAGGATTTACGCCAAATACCGGTGGGCATCAATGCCAATGGCACGCCAGTGTTGTTGGGAGATGTGGCACACATTCGGCTGGGGCCACAAATGCGCCGTGGTATTGCGGAACTGGACGGGCAGGGCGAAGTGGTGGGCGGTATTGTGGTGATGCGTTACAACGACAATGCGCTCAAGACAATCGAAATAGTTAAAGAGAAAATTGCGGCATTGCGCAAAGGATTGCCAGAGGGTGTGGAAATTGTCGAGACGTATGATCGCTCATCGCTAATTGAGCGTGCGGTCCGCAATCTGCAGCGCAAATTACTTGAAGAATTTGTTGTCGTCGCTTTAGTCTGTGGCATTTTCCTATTCCATTTGCGTTCGGCGTTTGTCGCCATCGTGATTCTACCGCTTGGCATCTTAACCGCTTACATCGTGATGTACTACCAAGGTGTCAATGCCAACATTATGTCCTTGGGGGGCATTGCGATCGCGATTGGCGCAATGGTGGACGCGGCGATTGTGATGGTCGAAAACGCTCACAAACACATGGAGCGTGAAAACGTCACCGATGAAAATCGGTGGCAGATCATCGGTGATGCGGCGAAAGAAGTGGGACCTGCACTATTCTTTTCTTTATTGATTATTACGCTGAGTTTTTTGCCCGTGTTTACCTTAGAGGCGCAAGAAGGCAAGTTATTTTCACCGCTGGCTTATACAAAATCCTACGCCATGGCTGCGGCGGCAGGGCTATCGATTACGCTGATGCCGGTGCTCATGGGTTATTTTATTCGCGGCAAGATCCCCGCCGAACATGATAACTTTATCAACCGCATGCTTATCGCGCTGTATTTGCCGATTATTCGCGGCGTTTTACGCTTTCCAAAAGTTATTATCGTGTTTGCGGTAGTAGCGGTGCTCAGTATTGTGTTTCCGCTCTCGAAATTAGGTTCGGAATTTATGCCAAGTATCAACGAGGGCGACTTGTTGTATATGCCAACGACATTTACGAGCGTTTCGGTGGGCAAGGCGGCCGAGTTACTGCAAGTGACTGATCGACTGATTAAGACGGTGCCTGAGGTACGCTCGGTGTTTGGCAAAGCAGGGCGCGCGGAGACGGCCACCGACGCCGCGCCGTTGGAAATGGTTGAAACGATTATCCAATTCAAACCACTGGATGAGTGGCGTCCAGGTATGACCATGGAAAAACTGATCAAAGAATTGGATCAGTTAGTAAAATTGCCTGGCCTGACGAACGCGTGGGTCATGCCGATTAAAACACGTATCGATATGATCTCAACGGGCATAAAAACGCCTGTGGGTATTAAGATATCAGGCCCCAGCCTAGAGGTCATTCAACGTCTGGGTGAGCAAATCGAAAAAGTAGTGCGCAGCGTGCCAGGCACCGCGTCGGTTTTTGCTGAGCGTGTAGTAGGGGGGCGTTATCTTAATATTGATATTGATCGGCGCGCTGCTGCACGTTATGGCCTCAATATATCTGATGTCCAAGAAATAATTAGCCAGGCCGTTGGCGGCGAAAACGTGGCCCAGACAGTGGAAGGCTTGGAGCGTTACCCAATTAATATTCGTTATCCCGTTTCGGATCGCGATTCAATCGAAAAATTGTTGATGTTGCCCATCATCGCGGCGAATGGCGCCAATGTGCCCCTAGGGCAGGTAGCGCGAATTGAGATTGCTGACGGTCCAGCCATGGTGCGTAGTGAGGATGCGCGGCTTAGCGGTTGGATTTACGTTGATATTCGTGACCGTGATTTGGGCTCGTATGTCGATGCGGCGCAGCAAGCCGTCGGACAGCAAGTTAATTTGCCGCCGGGTTATTCCATTGGTTGGTCTGGACAATACGAATACATGTTGCGTGCTAAAGAGCGCTTGTTGTACATCGTTCCATTGACCCTGATCGTGATTCTAGCGTTGCTCTATGTCTATTTTAAAAATCTGACTGAATCGTTTATGGTATTGGGTGCGGTGCCACTGGCGTTAGTGGGCGCATTTTGGTTGGTCTATCTTTTGGGTTTCAATCTGTCAGTGGCGGTGGCGGTAGGTTTGATTGCCTTGGCTGGCCTGGCAGCCGAGTTTGGCGTAGTGATGTTGCTCTATCTGAATCAGGCGCTCAAGTATCATCAGCCAACGGATTTAAATGGCTTGGAACAGGCGATTATTGATGGGGCAGTCATGCGCGTCAGGCCAAAGGCTATGACTGCGGCAGTGATCTTGGCCGGTCTATTGCCAATAATGCTTGGAGAGGGCACTGGGTCGGAAGTCATGCAACGAATTGCTGCGCCGATGTTGGGGGGGATGATTACAGCGCCGTTGGTCTCAATGGTTTTAATCCCTGCGCTGTTTATGCTGTGGAAACGCAGAGAATGGCGTCGGACGGGGCAAATTTTAAGCTAATGTCCGTGATTTATTCGGGCGAGTTGGGGGCGCGGAAGCGATTATCTTCGCGCAAGCGCTTCATCACATAGTCAAGCGCATGGTAGACGGCGTCGCGCACTGAAAATTCCATGCGTTCGCGTTCGTCGGAGGTCATGTAGAAGGCCAGATCAATACGATGTCGAATATAGCGAGTCGGCAAACGATTTAGCGCCACGCACGCAACATCTTCAAGGAAGTCGGGGCTTTCTGCGATACCCTCCTTGGTCAAGGTCTTGCGGATTTCATCGTAAACCATTTGTTCGTAATAGTTGTGTACAGCGTCGAAAATCATGCTAACCCCTGTACATCGCCAAATAAGGATCGTCTTAGCTGCTATAGTAACGGCTCATAGCCCTGATAGTTTAGTTGCGTGTTTGGATCAAGCAAGGTAGCGTAATAGTATTGATTTTTGTTGGTAGCGTTGTAATTAAGGGATTATTCCATGATCGAGATTCTTCCAAATTGGCACCCATTGTTTGTGCATTTCACGATTGCCTTGTTTAGTATCGCGACAGTGCTCTTTATTGTCGCAAAAATAGCGACCAATTGGCGTCTTGAAGACCAGTGGCTCGCAGCGGCCTATTGGAATTTATGGTTTTGCGCAGTGATCTCGATTGGCACAGTCTTGGCGGGTTGGTACGCCTACAACACTGTAAGCCATGACACGCCATCCCACTTGGTCATGACTGAACATCGCAATTGGGCTATAGCGACTTTTGCGTTTATTGTCGTCATGGCAGTTTGGGCGCTAATGAGATACCGCGCTCAAAAACGTCCTTCGGTATTGTTTCTTGCTGGTATGGTCGTGGGTTTTGGTTTGGTAGCAACAACTGGCTTTCACGGTGGCGAAGTGGTTTATCGGTATGGCTTAGGCGTAATGTCTCTGCCTAAGAAAGATGCCCATGGGCATGCAGCGGGCGAAGAGCATGGCGACAGTGCTCCAGTAGCAGATCCTCAAAATGCCGCACCCCCGAGTGGCGATCATCACGATGAGAGTGGCGGAGCGCATAGTCATGATGAGCCGCCTCCAAGCGACAGCAGCGCGCCTGCTGCGGCTCCATCTGCCGAACAACCAAGTGTCACGCCTACTGCGCCCGATCATCATGCACCTGCTTCAGTTCCTCCTGCGGCTCCAGCAGAGCCTCACGATGATGGGCACGCACACTAGGCGCTTTTTATTCATCTAACGTTGGCAGAGGCTACGTCCGGTTCGATTTTTTTAGGTGACAGTCGGCAACGCGCTTAATTTTTGATGAGCCCACGTCGGATCCATAATACTGCTGCCGCTAAAAGCGGCAGCGTTCCTAATACCGATACGACAATGGCGCCCGTTGGCAAATCCTCCGCAAAGGAGAGCCATAGTCCCACCACACTTCCTACCATCGCCATTGCCCAGCCTAGAAACAGCCGCGCCAAAAAAGTTTGCGCAAGTAGCGAGGCGCTAAAAGCGGGAATAATCAAAAAGGCAAACACCATCAACACCCCTGCTAAGTTGACTGCAAAGGTGATGACTAGCGCGAATGAGACAAAGAAGAGTAACTCCCAGATGAACGGCGTTTTTGCGCCGTCTCGCTCATTAAATGACAGGGCGTAAAAGCGCCTAAAAAAAATGGAGTGGAATGCTGCGACGACAACGTAGATTACAGATAGTAGACCAATGTCTTGCCATCGTACCCATAAGATATTGCCGCTGAACATTGATTTTAGCTCCTCCATGCCTTGGCTGGAGCGGCTGAGAACGACGATCGAAATTGCGGTGGCCACGACATACAAGCAGCCGATGATGACTTCGCGCGTGGTTTTATCGGCAATATCACGCAACTTTGCGAGCAGTATGGCGGCTATTAACGTTGAGCCGAGCGCAATGAGTTGTGCGCCTAAACCATGTGAATCCCAGCCCAGCAAAAACGCGATGCTAACGCCCATCGCTGCGACTTGCGCCAATGCTAAATCGACAAAAATGATGCCGCGTGCCAGTACATGCAAACCCAGATAGGTATGCGTGAGAGTCATCAGCGCGCAGAGGACAAAAGCGGGTAGCAATATCAACCACGCCTCCATTACACCGCACCAGCTTGTTTCAGCGCTGCAACGATGCCATCAAATAACTCAAAATAGTTTTTAATTGCGGGTGTCGCGCCGACTGATTGCGGCAACACGGCTAGGCTAATTCCAGTTTGTTCTTTCAAATACTGCGCCGAGCGCTGTTCGTAATAGGGTTCTACAATCAGCAAGCGAATTTGGTTTGTTTTGATGCGTGTAACGAGTTGCGCCAAATGCGCAGCACCTGGCGCTATCCCCGGCTTGGGTTCGATTTCGCCTGCGAGCTTAAAGCCAAAAGCATGTGCAAGATATACAAAAGAGGTGTGATAAGCGATGACTGGTTGGCCTGTGAGCGGCGCAAGCGCAGCCTTCCATGCCGCAATTTTTGTTTGTGCCGTTTGCTCGAAATTCTCTAAATTTTTCTTGTAGATCGCAGCCCGTGGCGAATCCAAAGCGCTAAGGCGCTCTGCAATGACGCGTGCCATCAGGATGCCATTGTTTGGATCGAGCCAATAATGCGGATTCCCTGCAGCATGCACATCACCCATATCGCGGGTGACTGCCCCGCTGGGCTTACCGAGTAGCGATACGGAAGTCGATAAATCCAAATAGCCTGGATTACCCGGTTGCACGCGCGCGTTGCGCGCACTCTGCAATAGCGCGGGGATCCAACCCACCTCTAATTCCGCGCCCACCACGATTAACAGATCAGCTTGGTAAACGTTGCGAATCATACTGGGTTTCGCCTGCGCAAAGTGCGGGTCGGCGGTGCCACGAGTCAGGCTTTTCACGTCTACGGCTGTGCCGCCGATCATGTGGGTAATGGAGGCTATATCTTCGGTGCTAGTGATGACATTTAGTGCAGCGTATGCAGACCATGGCACGCACAAAATGGCGGCCATAGCCATGCTTCTCAAGAAGTTTTTCATGCTTAAGTCCTTCAACCTATAGGTTAGATGTGGCTGCGAATTTATTCGCACGAGGTGCCAACCGATAGGGTAGTGTTCGAATAAATTCGAACCTACAAAATCGGTTTCCCCTTCCGCCGACTTGGTTGCGTTAGAAAGTGTGCGCA
>JANPPH010000387.1:0-5932 GCA_031428395.1 Gammaproteobacteria bacterium | reverse complement strand
CTAAACATGGCGCTAATCGTTTATGTGAACAACTTGAGCAAGATGGTATTAGCGCTGACGCTATTCACGGTAATAAAAGTCAGGGCGCACGCACACGCGCACTGGCGGAGTTCAAGCAAGGTGGCGTGCGCGTCTTAGTAGCGACCGATATTGCTGCGCGCGGACTCGACATCGACCAATTACCGCACGTTGTAAATTACGAGTTACCTAACGTGCCCGAAGACTATGTGCACCGCATCGGTCGTACAGGTCGTGCAGGTAATGAGGGTGAAGCGTTATCGTTAGTGTGCGTGGATGAACACGCATTCTTGAAGGATATCGAACGCCTAATTAAGCGTGAAATCCCGAAGGTGGTGGTGCCGGGCTACGAGCCGAACCCAAGCCACAAAGCAAAGCCGATTTCAAACGGCAGAAGTGGTCCTCGTTCCAGTGCGCCAACCCATGCGCGCCGCAGCGGTAACACAGATCGCCCCCAAGCCGCCCGCCCTCAAGGCCAACGCCCGCAAACTAGCGCTTCGCGACCGCACGGGCAAAGCAGCAAGCCTAGACAAGCGCAGGGCCCTACTGCTACGAACGATCGTATTCGCAGTGAGAAAAACAGTGGGCAGCGCCCAGCGCGTCCCGCATCGCAGGGTGCGGCTGCACGTCCGCGCGGCGAACGCGAGCAGCCTGCGGTGTTCAAGCGTCGATAAATCGTTCTTGTCTGCTTTTTTGATCGAAGCGAAAAGTGACGCAATCAAAAGTTATTAAATGAAATTTATTTTGGAATTATTAACGTGATCTCAACAGCTAATATCACCATCCAATTTGGCGCCAAGCCACTGTTTGAAAATGTATCAGTCAAATTTGGCAACGGTAATCGTTACGGCCTTATCGGCGCTAACGGTTCGGGCAAGTCCACATTTATGAAAATTCTCGGCGGCGATTTAGCGGCTTCTGCGGGCTCAGTTTCCATCGACCCCAACGAGCGCTTGGGTAAATTGCGCCAAGATCAATTCGCCTTTGAAGACTACACGGTGTTGGACGCCGTCATCATGGGGCACATGGAATTGTGGCGCATAAAGAGCGAGCGCGACCGCATTTATTCAATGCCCGATATGAGTGAAGCAGACGGCATGAAAGTCGCTGAGCTTGAAGTTGAATTCTCTGAGTTAGATGGCTACACCGCTGAGTCACGCGCCGGTGAATTGTTGCTGGGCGTGGGCATCCCATTGGAACTGCACACAGGGTTGATGAGCGCTGTTGCGCCGGGTTGGAAATTGCGCGTATTGCTCGCACAGGCGTTGTTTGCTGATCCTGAAATATTGCTATTAGACGAACCGACTAATAACCTCGACATCAACACCATACGCTGGTTGGAAGGCGTGCTGAACACGCGCGAAAGCACGATGATTATTATTTCGCATGACCGTCACTTTTTAAACAGCGTCTGCACCCACATGGCAGATCTTGATTACGGCGAAATACGCATCTATCCAGGCAACTACGATTCGTATATGACTGCGTCGACGCAAATACGCGAGCAGATGTTAAACAACAACGCCCGCAAAAAAGCGCAGATCGCTGAATTGCAAACCTTCGTTAGTCGCTTTTCGGCGAACGCATCCAAGGCCAAACAAGCGACCTCGCGCGCCAAGCAAATTGATAAAATCGTCCTCGACGATGTCAAGCCATCAAGTCGCGCCAGCCCGTTTATTCGTTTCGATCAAGATAAAAAGCTCTATCGCATAGCGCTGGAAGCGGAAAAGTTGAGTAAAGGCTATGCTGAAAAGCCTTTGTTCAAAAATCTCAATCTCATGGTTGAAGTGGGCGAGCGCATCGCCGTGATTGGCCAAAACGGTATCGGTAAAACGACGCTATTGCGCAGTTTGGTAGGTGATTTGACGCCAGACAGCGGTAAGGTCAAATGGTCAGAAAACGCGACCATCGGTTATTTCGCTCAGGATCACGCCGCCGATTTCACTGACAACCTGAAGTTGTTCGATTGGATGAGCCGGTGGGCAAAACCAGGCGACGACGAACAAATGATACGCGGCACCTTAGGGCGCCTGTTGTTTTCAAATGACGACATTTATAAGTCGGTTAAAGTCATTTCCGGTGGTGAACAAGGCCGAATGTTGTTTGGCAAGCTCATGCTGCAACGCACCAACATTATGATCATGGATGAACCAACAAACCATTTGGATATGGAATCCATTGAAGCACTAAACCTGGCACTTGAGAATTATCCAGGCACCTTGATCTTCGTCAGTCACGATCGTGAATTCGTGTCGTCACTGGCAACACGCATTATCGAGCTAACGCCCGAAGGCATCGTCGACTTCAACGGCAACTACGATGATTATCTGCGTAGTCAGGGAGTGGAAGGGGTAGTACAGCGGCCAGCAAAGGCCGCTAGATAAAGGTAATTTTATCAGTAGAAGTAGGTTTTCTATTCTGGTAATACAGACCTCGGTCTGCTTGGGACTTGGTGCTTGGGCGATGCATGTCCTTGCTCCCGGCGGCGGTGTAGTCAACGGCGGGCAAATCTGCAGCTCCGGCCCTCATAATACGGTACATGAGGGCCGGAGCATTAGCGGAAAGACGCGGTATTTCGCGAACCCTACGCAGACGCTCGCCGCGCATCGATTCCGTTTAGAGTCCGTTCCACTCCTTCAATTCGACGACGACATCGCGTTTCGTTTTGTGCGTCCCAAGCTTTAGCAGGCCCAATAAAGGCATTGCTTGACCTAGCGCTTGATGCGTCGCTTGTGTAATAGAAATGTCGCTGCTCGTGGAGGCAAACGTACACTGGTTTGCAAGAAATTCGCCGGCGGCCACCGTCGCCGAGGCTTGCGCGCAGCTTTGTTGGTTAAAATCGATCGGAGGCGGCGCGTCCTGATTACGGTTTGGAGGCTCCGAAGGAATGAGAGATGCGCCCGCCAACAGAAACGCTTCCTCGGTTCCGAGCGATGTTGGATTCACGCCAGCACACAAATCACTCAGCACAAAATTCGCCGTGCGCCCATCACTCACGCTGTAAATTACTTCTCCCGCTTCGTTGCCATCCGCCACTTTTGTAACGGTATGGTCGGTTTGCTCACCGTCGCTATAGGTAAACGAGTACGTCACCATTTCGCCGTCAGTCATGACAACCGGCGCTGGGCAGGACGCGGCGCGTGACGGATTTTCCGGTGGCGAAGAATCCGAACCACAAGCGGCGAGGATTGCAGAACTAACTACCATTAAAACGATGTGAAATGGCTTCATTGGGATTCCTGATGGCGATGCCAAGCTTGGTGTTTAGATGAGTACATATTTATCAGACCAATCTAATTTTTTCCACTACAAGTAGTGGCATCGCCCCGCGGTTAATTATTGCACCGTAACGGCATTAACAAGAGCAACAAAATTGTTAAATTCATCGCTTTCCGGAATCGTACCGTTCGGGTCGACACGATAACCTAAATAGTAGGTACTCGACGCCAAACTCGACGGAATCGTGATACGTTTGTTCGCCGTAATGTACGAACCGGAAGGCATTGACCACGACGTCGAACCTAAGTACGTGTCCGACGTTGATATGTAGGAATTCGTGGGAATGCAAAAATGCACCAGAACCTCTCTTCACGGGTCGATCGGTATCGTTTGTGCCTGAGTCGGGGTGACTAAAAAAGCTTTGCCCAAGGTGACCACGGTATGAATTTCGCCGTTTTGATGCTTGGTTGAGGTTGTGTCGACAATTGTGCCGCCGACAACATGGTCGCTTTCGTCGACGAGATTATCGAAATTCTTATATAGAACTGCGGTGGCGTGCGCGGAGAAGGTATGCACAGCCGCTATCATGGCTACTACTACTAGTGCTTTAAGCTTCATTTTTTGATGACTCCTGTCTTTTTATGGATGTCCCAAATCGCACTCTTTATAAATTAATTACACGCCTTATAATGAAAAACGCCGTCAGCTTTATTAACTGACGGCGTTTTTTGCAGCTCAAATTTTATGACTTTTGATGAGAAAAAGAATCAACTTCTGGCGGGTTCACTAACTACCCACCAATTAACGCAATCTGCTATTAAACTGAGCGGCGTGATTTTGCCAATCCCAAGCCAAGGAAACCTAAGCTAAGCAGCAACAGTGTTGATGGCTCCGGTACAGAGATGCTTGGTTGATTCAACGCGAGGTCATCAACCAGAAAATGATTGCCTAAACCTAATTTTAATTCATCAATTCGCAGCGTTTGACCGGCAATAAATTGATATGACCCATTAAGAGCTGTGTTAATCGACCAGACTTCAATACCGTTATTTAAACCCTGAATGGTGCCAACGAGTGAAGCTGGCCCACCGGATTGAGGTGTTTTACCCCATTGCTTAGCCCACAATCCATCAAAGCTGAAATCTGACGAATCTGTGCTTGTAATTGTGCCCACACCACCATGATTATTAAGCAGTGCAAAATCGCCACTGTGCGCACCAAAATTCCAAGAAGAACCAATCAAGTCGATCCAGTCTAATGTAGATGAAAAAGCAAAACCTTGGTATGTTGGCATGTCGCCATAACCAAATTGAATGCTTCCGCCTGGAATATCATCAAATGTCAATATTGATGACTGCGCAGGGCTGGCGAATAAAACGCTTAACAACAGTAGGGGGCTTAATTTTTTCATGAATGTTCTCAAGGTTGATGGCAGTTTGATTTCGATTTTTAAAGTGGCCCATTCCAGCGGCTCTTTGTGATTGCAACTTCAGTGTAAGCATAATTCGTGCCATCATATAATTATTACATTAAAACAATAACTTGCAATACTAACTATGCCGCTACTATGGGGATTATACGTAGGTCGTGTAAAATAACCCGGCAGTATTTAATTTAAAGACGCATTCAGAACAGCCACAAAAGCATATAACTCCGGGACATCCACGAATCCAAGAAAAAAGTCACTCCGGGCTTCCAAAGTGGGATGTCTAGGGGCGACTCGCCGGTTAAATTTTTTGTGGCTGTCCTGGTTGCACGGTGCTTGCACTGTGGTAGGAAGGGATATTTGCTTGGAAAGGCGATTCATGGGTTTATGACGGACTGTTTGTTGTCTATGTTAATTAAATATTCCTTGGAAAGCAGCGTGGAAATCCACTTGCGAATGATCTCGTAACATTTCGTCTTTTCTTCGTCACTCCCCGTTGGCTCCTTATCATTTCTTAGGGGGTGTCGAAGTTCGCAGTTATTAATCAAGTTGCCGAAGAGACTCCAGTCATTGGTTATGCCCAATTCGGTTTTTGCTATATCGCTTATTTTCACCCTTTTCTGCTTGACTTTTCCCAACTTGTTTTCATAGAAATGTTTAATACAATCTCTCGCGAGGGATAGGTGGATAGCCCAAGAACTGGGCTCAAGTTGGGCAGACTGGTAACTCTTAAGAAGCAACTCGAGTTGTTTATTGCCCAGAGTATGATGAGATATTTCTATTGCTGTCTTTAGCGGTGGGCCCGAAAAACGGCAGTCCCAAGAAATGGGCATGTTATGATCCGCACTAAATACTTGCAAATTCGCCCTTTTTGAAAAAATATTTTTCGCTTCTTTAGCTGTGCTGGTATACGCTGAGGAAATCACTTCTGTTCGCTCATCTAATTTCATTGAGGAACCACCCGAGAAGGGCCAAGCGTAGCTCAACAGCCTCAATGCGGATTGTAGATCTGCTTCAACTGCATCAACGTCACCATACGAAATTGCTGGCTTGCGCAGAGTTAATATATACCCGCCTGTGCTTTCCGTAATTGGGAAGTTTTCGCTAGCCTTAATGCCATTCCACATTTCATACGTGTTGTTTAGCTCTGTAGTTGTGTCGTAGCCACCTAGCCGAACGGATCCATGGAAGTGCGTTAAGACAACTTCAACAACGTCAGCACTTAAATTTTTATCCATGCATTACCCTCTATTCTTTCCGTAGTAAACT
>JANPPH010000386.1:0-2030 GCA_031428395.1 Gammaproteobacteria bacterium | reverse complement strand
CGTTTTGCCTAAATAGGTTTTACACTTACCTCGCAGTATGCAAACGGGGCGGCTTGGCCGCCCCGTTTCTTTTCATAGTGGTCACTGCTTAGCGCATATAGGCAAATCCAGCATGTTGTAGCTCAATGATTTCAGCATCAGCCATCGGCACCAACGTCACAAAGCCATGAATATCTTCCGGCTGGAAGCCATGCCATCGCGCCGCGATACGGCACATGCGGAATTCAATGATGCCGCCCACCGAGAGGCTTTGCGCCCGTTCCATCAGCGCTTTGTGTTTGGCCAAATTCTTGATCGCGAAGAACGGAATCTCATTGCCATGCAGCACGATGACGATTTTGCTATCGAACGGATCAGCGCCGTTTAATTGGCTCAGAAAACTGGCGCGATCCAGCACACTGGTCAGTGCCGCCACGCTGCCGACCGCTACGTCGTAGACGGCCTTTTGCTTACTGTATTCTTTCTCAACCGCTTGGCCTCGACCCCAGGGGGCACCCGGTGCCGCGAGTGCAGGAACGGCGATAAGCGCTAAGGCAAAAGCAAATACTCGAGTAATAGTCATGATGTCTCCTTGAGTGAATCGGTCATGGTATATCAGGGCGGCACGTTCGAAAACGCAGGGTTGCATAAATTTATAACCAGTGTTAGCCTTAACACTAATTAACTAATTAGTTAACAGTATATGAATATAGATCGCGTATTTGAAGCACTTGCCTCCACCCCGCGGCGGAAGATTCTCGCTTATTTGTCGGAGACATCAATGACGCCGGGCGAAATCGCAGAGCGATTTGAGATGAGCAAACCCGCATTGTCTAAGCACCTCAAATTGCTTGAAAGCGTGGGCTTGGTGAAAAGTGAAAAGAAGGGGCAGTACGTTCATTACAGTTTGGCAGAAGATAATTTGTTGGCAAAACTACATAGCTTTTTAACGACATTTTGTCCTGTCGGCGGCCCTATCAAGCGCGAAAGTAAGCGCGCCGCGAAAGCAAAGAAATAGTCGTCTCGTTCAATTGCGTGTCAATCAGGAGGGTGTATGCCAACCATAGATAACGATATTTACAATCACATTCACGCTACGTGGTGGAACGAAGATGGGTTTATGGCCATGCTAAGAACATCGGTGAATCCGCCACGTTTCGAGTATTTTCGCAAAGTGCTGGATCGACTTTCGCTCACGCCCGAAAATTTGACGGTGTTAGATGTCGGTTGCGGTGGGGGATTTTTAGCCGAGCAGTTTGCTAACCTAGGCTGCAAAGTGACCGGTATTGACCGATCTGTCCCGACGCTTGCGGCGGCGCGCGCCCATGCAGACAAGCAAGGGTATGTTATCCAGTACGTCGAAGGAAGTGGTGAGAGTCTGCCATTTGCGGCGCAACAATATGACATCGTGTGCTGTTGCGATGTGCTGGAACATGTAGACGATATCGACGCAGTAATGGGCGAGATCGCTCGTGTACTCAAACCTGGTGGTGTTTTTCTATACGACACCATTAATCGCACCATAAAAAGCAAATTAGTGGCCATCAAGATGGCACAAGATTGGCCTTTAACACGATTCATGCCGCGCGACGTGCATGTGTGGGATAAGTTTATTCGCCCATCCGAACTCGCTCACAGCCTAGAAAAATGCGGATTGGTTAGTCGAGAAATGACCGGACTGGCGCTCAAAATTAACCCCATCACGGCGGCAATCCATTTCGCACGGCAAAAACTCGGCAAGATCAGTTTTGCGGAATTAGGCGAGAAGCTTAGGCTCACCGAAAGCCGGGATCTTGATATTTCGTATATGGGGTTTGCGGTGCGCGCTTTACACGTATAGCCCCGCAGGTTATCGAGCTAGCTTTTACCAAGGAGCATAAAATGGACGTAGCGCCTTCCAAAATCAAAGTTTATTACAATAGCGCATGCCCAGTTTGCGATGCGGGCATCACGGCACAAAAGGATAAGATGGCTGCATGCGCCATCCAATGGCGCGATGTCAATTCAGATGTGCAGGCGAGAAGTGAGATATCAGCGGAGCTAGAGTTTGT
>JANPPH010000385.1:0-3649 GCA_031428395.1 Gammaproteobacteria bacterium | reverse complement strand
CGTCGTTCTTGATGCGCAGGTTGCTCATGGTCAAGACCCTCTTATTAACGGATTAAACGCCAGCAATAGATTCCAACTGCCTATTTTACGCTAGTGTTACAGCGTTATCACACAGGCAGCAGTTTAAAGTCAAAACGCGCGTATGAACTCGTTTCTTCCAATACCTTAGTCAAACGTAAGCGCATTAGTTTGTGCGAGGCGTTCATTGTTAGCACAGAGTCGACGTCATAGATTGCCGGCGGGGCAATAATTGTGGCGGAACGGGCATAGGCTTCGGTGCGGGGTATCAGTAAGGCGCGAAAATATTCACCACCACGGCCGACGCCCTCGAGTGCTTTGACGGCGATCGGGACTGCGTCATCACACAGTATTTCTATACCCAATTCAACTTTGTCGTCGGCTGAGGTGCGTAGCCAACGCGTGGCGGCGATGCTCCATACATAGCCCGTTTTGTTATTAGACGGAGTTTTAATGGCTGCAATGTCACCGACACGGGTTTGGGAGCGATGCGTATCGAGACCGAAAACTAAGGCCATGCCTTTATCGCTTGTATTGGTGATTTTACACAGAACGCTGCGTTTGGCGGGATCTTGATCCGTTAGATGTTTTGCGGCCATTCTCTCGTTGCGTACTGAGGAGCGCTGCGCGGTACCAAAATACGCTTTCTGCCACACGTCATCGGCGACGACAGATCCGCTCTCAAAGAGCGCCGGTAGTGTTGGCTCTCCCCCGGCTTCCAGTTCTTCGGCTTTGACTTGTTCTTGCCACGGTTTTTGGGCGTTGGACACCAAGCCTATTGCGCGTCCTGAGTCGGTCGTTTTGCGCAACGCCATCTCATCCTTTTCGGGGCTGAAGTCGTTGCCCTCGCTTAATACAAAATGGCAGGCGGTGAGTCCGGTTACTACGGTGATATCTGCGGGATGCGCCGATCTCGGTGATTTGCGTTCGGCGCGGTTGCGCCAGCCTTTCAAAACCCGCGTGTACAGATCGCGTTGTGCGCGTTGAGGCAGCGTTGAATGGCGGCCTTTCTGTTGCAGGCTTGCGGATTTCATTTTTTCAATCTCAGCCATGACATGATCAACCACTTCGCCGGTGTCGATTATGCGGCCTTCGGCTAATTTCCTACGGGCCGTGGCTTTGGTAGTGAAGATAGGTGGGCTGTCGGTGGCAAGATCAACGCAATAACTACCTAGCGGCGGTGTAGTGGCGGTGCAAGAGACAATGTTACATAGCTTAGCCCAGGTTTTTAGGACGTGGAATACCTTATTGGCTTCGCCTGGGATGAGATGATAGGGATTGGCGAGTGCTAGCATTATAATGCGGCGATACAAATCGCTTATGCTAGATTCCGTAGCGCTAGGAGGCTCGAGTTTCAGGCTCAATTGATCGATGTAGGCGCATTCCGCGTAGAGATAAAGCTGGTGCAGTTCGCGCCATAAATTCACCGGTTCTGGTGCGTAGACCGTGTAACATTCCAGCAAAATTTCGCCCAAGTTAGCCATGGCGTGATAGAGCGAGGGAATGAAATATTCGTACGGATTGGCGAGTTGCTTTTGCCCCAGCAGTGCCTCGAGAATCAAAATTTTGTAGCCGATGGCAGTCTCGGCAAACAATTGTTGGGTTAACTCGCTGAGTAAGGCGTTTTTTCCTGATAAGGGCAGGGGCGCGTTACGGTATTCTTTCTTAAGCATGTCCGCCGTAATGCTTATTGCGGGCCGCAACATTTCCAGCCCGCGAAAACGTTTTTGTGCAACGATGGCGCAGCGATTGGCGCCGCTTAAAATTTCCACCAGCAGACGGGCAGGTTCAGGCCCATTGGCTAAGGGTAATATATTGATCCACGCCTTGAGCTCGCTGGCATTTGCCAATACGCTCGTGGTCGGGCCATTCATTTGTGAGGGGATATCTAACTTTGGAATTTGCATGTTGTCGCGCCATTTGATGTGCAGGCAAAGTACACGATAGCACTTGCGCAGTGGCGTCACTATCGGGGCATCCCTAAGTCAGATGCATCGTGAAGCAGCGGAGCGCTACCGATTAATGTTCAGCGTGTGTCTCCAGTGGCTGCGGTTGACTGCCCTTGTAGGATAGTTATCGGCATGTAAGCCTTTATTATTAATGTAGATTTTAACTCACGGTTCTTTTCTCTCTAGTGTGGGAGTAAAGAGCACGGCAACAGAAAAAAAGATGTCTAGATTTGCCTAAGCAACGATGCTTTTTAGAGGCCTAAGCTTGGCAGAATTGGGTTTTTCGCCATACATTTATGATTAAGTCTCGGTCTTTGCATACATAGTCAATACAAAGGAGTTGGAATATGGCTAAGCCATTGCCCGGATTTTTCTGCCGCTTTATGGTGGCGTTTGGTAGCTATTGGCGGATAATTATTGATCCCGATTTTGCGCTTAATGTGATGCGGTTGCGCCAGGGCAGATTTCATATTGGCCCTATCGAAACGGAAGCGGCCAAGGTAACCGCAACACCCGTGCTAAAGGAAGTGACGCCGGAGGCAGCATTGCAGTTGTTGGGATTGCTGCAGCAAGAGGGGCGGTTTGTTGATTTTATCCAAGAAGAAGTGAATGCGTTTAGCGATGCGGAAGTGGGTGCAGCGGCGCGTGTGGTGCACGGAGGTTGCCGCAAGGCGATACAAGAGCATTTCACCTTGGTCCCGGTTCGTGAGGAGGCAGAGGGTTCACGTATTACCGTGGCGGAAGGTTTCGATGCAAGCGCATTGCGTTTGACTGGCAATTTAACCGGCAAACCGCCGTATAACGGCATGCTGGTGCATCGTGGTTGGCAAGTGACGCGCGCGAAACTGCCAAAATTGGTAACGGGGCATAATGTGCACGTATTGGCTCCGGCAGAGGTGGAATTGTGAGTGAAGCGCGTTATGCCATTGGCATTGATTTAGGCACCACGCATTGTGCGTTGTCTTATATTCAGCTCGCTGATAGCCAGGCGGAGAACCTCGTGCAAGGTGTGCTGGATATTCCGCAACTAGCGGCTCCCGGCAGCATAGAAGAGAAGCCTCTGTTGGCGTCATTTTTGTATATCCCTCACGGCGACGAATTTGCGCCCGGTGCCTTGGCGTTGCCTTGGGAAGCACAAGGCCATTTTGTAGTGGGCGAACTTGCCCGTCAAACAGGCGCGCGCACGCCCATGCGTTTGGTGGCCAGCGCCAAAAGTTGGTTATGCCATCCTGGGGTGGATCGTCGTGCGCCAATTCTGCCGCTTGATGCAGCGCCGGAAATTTCCCGTCTGTCGCCTTTGCAAGTGTCTATCGAATATCTCACGCATCTGCGCCAAGCCTGGGACCATCGTTTTCCTGATGCGCCGTTAGCGATGCAGCAAGTGGTGTTGACTGTGCCCGCCTCCTTCGACCCTGCGGCGCGAGAACTTACGGCTGAAGCTGCGGAGGCAGCGGAACTCGGGCAGTTCCTTTTGTTGGAAGAGCCAACAGCGGCATTTTACAACTGGATTGGTGCAAGCCAAGGTAGTTGGCGGCAACACGTGAAGGCTGGGGATGTTGTTTTAGTCGTCGATGTAGGGGGTGGCACGACTGACTTGTCGTTAATTGCCGTGACCGAAAAAGACGGTAACCTAGAGTTGCATCGCATCGCAGTAGGCGACCATATTCTTCTGGGTGGCGACA
>JANPPH010000384.1:0-7442 GCA_031428395.1 Gammaproteobacteria bacterium | reverse complement strand
TTGGGTGTGCGCTATTTGGAGCGCCTGGGTTTTAGTTGTCTATCTTATCCCGCTGGACGTAACCCGAAAGAGCAATCCTTCTTACAAAATCATCACTCAAATTTTTTGCAACAGGTGTGTTTGCGTAAAGCCCAAGAAATGGCGCAAGCGGGTGCACAGTTTGTCTTGATTTACTGCAACTCGCTAAGCGCAAGTCTCGATCTTGAGGCGTTGCGTAAGCATCTTCAAATTCCATTGGTTACCCCAATGGACGTCTATCAGGCCATCGCAATTCGATACCAACGATTCGCAATTGTTGCCGCCAACGCTATTGGACTTATGGGCGCGGAAGGCGCGATCAAACGCCTCAATCCGCATGCATTCACCTTCGGTTATCACAATATTGAAATAGTGCGGCGTATTGAACAGCAACATCCTGCCGCCGAAATTGTTAAAGACAGTGGATTGCCAGATTTCCTAGACCTGGCACGTACGGAGCATGCCGACCTCCTATTATTGGCCTGCACTCATTATCCCTATCTCACGTCGGCAATACAGGCGTTGTGCGCAGTGCCTGTGATGGATATTGATATGGGTTTACACCACGCCATTGACCTATCGTTGCGGGCGGCTATCAAGCCGACGGCACCTAAGCATGACGTTGCTAATTAATAAGCCAGCGATCAATGCTGTGAATGAAGCGCCGACAACGCTAACGCATTTGCGCGCGCTGTTAAATAGTATGATGCAGTGGAAAATTATTCCCCCGCTCGATAAATACCCCTGGGCAGTACAGTTTGCGCAAACCATTTTCGGCAAAGCTGTGCTGTTGGCTGTTTTTGCGCTAGGTCTTTATTTGCATGACAAGGCGTGGTGGCTGGAAATGACGGTATTACTCGCCACCATGACCTACTGGCCGCAATATCGTGCCAAGCTATTAATCGCCGCGACACTGTATTGGTTATATGCCAACACCTGGTTTAATTGGGATTTAATTCGCATCGTTGCCGTTAAAAATGGTGTTACGGACGTACTGGATTGGGGGGTATTACGGCTAAACCTCATCGCCGCAGTGCTGCTTTTTTGCGCGGCATTTTATGCGCTGGCGTATGTGTGCAAAGATCACTGGACGATGCGTCGTCCGCTTGTTGTGCTGCATTTGTTGAACATGAGTCTCATGTTGATTGCCTGTTACGCGCCGCTGTCCCCCATACAGCGGACATATCTATGGGCATTTTTAATCGTCCTGGTGCGTTATATCTGGTTTCTTGGTTATTCGTTGCTGGATATTCGTGCCAAAAATAGCCCCGGCTTTGGGTTTCAAATCGGTCATTACATTCCGTTTTGGATGGGGCTTGCTTCAACCCCCACACCTATGCCGAAAGGCGCAGCGTATCTACGTAAGATCGAAGCCAAGACCGCCCAAGAACAGGCGGTTTGCCAGTTGAAGGCGCTCAAGCTTATTTATTGGGCCGCAATTTTGATGGTTATAGAAACAGTGTTTAGCAATGTTGTCTACAGTACGCGCGGGATGCTTGATTGGCAGCTTGTCTCTGTTTTCCAATTACCTGATTACAAGGATGCGCTTCATCAGGCGATAGAGGGTCCTGCTTATCCGTGGTATATCGGTTGGTTGAGCCTGCTCGGCGGTTTATTTAGAAATGTGCTGTATCTGGCTGTGTGGGGGCACGCCATTATTGCGATCTGCCGTATGGCGGGATATAACGCCTTACGTGGTACCTATAAGCCTTTGCTTGCCACCACGATTGCAGAATTTTGGAATAGATATTTTTATTATTTCAAAGAGTTATTAGTTGAATTCTTTTTTTACCCAACGTATTTGCGATATTTTAAAAAATCACCGCGTTTTAGGTTGTTTTTTGCAACGTTGGCCGCTGCTGGATTTGGCAATGTGCTGTTTCATTTTATTCGTGATATTGAATTCATCATTCAGATGGGGTTCTGGCAGGCGCTGTTAGCATTTCATGTTTATATGTTTTATGGCTTATTATTAGGCACCGCTATTGGTATTTCGCAATTGCGCAATCGTCAGGCGCGTAAACATTACGGTTGGTTTCGTCGCAACGTGGTCGCGCGTGTCGCCGTAATCGGTTTTTATTGTATAGTGCTAATCTTCGATAGCCCCGATAGGATTTTATCCTTGGGGGATTATTTTGTTTTTGTCTTTAGCCTCGTTAATATTCGCTATTGAGATTTTTATGCAAGCTGCCCCCTTTATTCGTGAATTTCTAAAAAGTCTACTGGCGCGTAAAGGCGATACTGGTGGATTTGCTGATGATGAAGGTCTGCTTGTTGCTGGGCGCTTAGATTCTGTGGACGTTATGGAAATTGTTGTCTTTCTGGAAAGCAACTTCGGCATCGACTTTATCGAACATCCTTTTGATCAGGGTGATTTCGACTCTGTAACAAGCATCGTGTTGTTGGTAAAAGAGTACACCAGGCTGGGCTGAGTTCGGTAAGTACGCGATTATTTTGACGACTCTATTTCGCACTTGGTCTACACTACAAGTCGAAACTAAGTACACATTTACAAGTCAAATAATAATTGCAGTGACAAAAAACAACCCGAGGGGCACGATGCGCCGCCAAATCCTGCGTGTATTCTTGCTTCCGCTGTTAGCGTTATGCCTAACCAGCATGTCAGCGGCCGATGCGGAAGGCGTCAAAGCAGACGAACTGACCTTCGGCATCGTACCTTCCTTTAGTACCCGCGTTTTATTTGCTAAATACCAACCATTGCGCTTCTACCTTGAACGGCGTTTAGGACAACCGGTGCGGTTATACACTGCCACGGATTTTAAGACGTTTTACATAAAAACCCGCGACAAACAATACGATTTGGTCTTTATTGCGCCACATATGGCGAGGCTCGCCCAGCGCCAAGCAAACATGGTTCCTCTTGCCCGTTATACTCAAAACGTTAGGCCAATTGTGGCAGTACCCAAAGACTCCACAATTACCACAGCGGAGGATCTGCGCGGTAAATCTATTGCCATGATAGACCCCTTGGCGTTGGCCACACTGGTCGGCGTTAGCTGGTTACGCACCCACGGATTGGAGCCAGGACGAGACTATCGGCTAGTCAATGCTACCTCGCACGATTCAGCTATCCGTTCTTTCAGCAAAGGCGATAATGCCGCGGCATTCGTCTTGCGGCAAGGGTTGCAGCAACTGCCCAAGGCATTGCGGGATAGCGTGAAAATCACTGCCGATATGGGGGAATGGCCGGGAGCCATGTTTATGGCTAGTTCGAATTTATCAAGCGCCCAAATTGCCAAGCTCAAAGTAGCACTGTTAGAATTTACTGCCACTACGGAAGGCGAGCTATTCGTCAAGCAAAATGGCTTTGCTGGCATTATTCCTGTAACCCAGGCGGATATGGACAAATTGGATGTACTAGCGTTAGAGGTAGATCGAATGTTAGATGCGCCCGCGCCGTGAAGTTGCCTTCGCCGCGTCGCTCGCTGCGCCTAAAGCTGATTCTGGCAAGTGTCATCGTGGAAGTGCTGGTATTCACCGCGTTGGTTGTCAATGGTGTCCGTCTTACTGAAAATCAACTGCTTGAACAGGCAAAAATACGCATTGATGAACTCACGCCCGTGCTAAACGCTGCCCTCGTTGGTCCGTTGGTGGAACAGGATTTCGGTACGCTACAGGGAATTCTGGATGGGACTCGGCGCGAAAAGGCTATCGCTTATCTTGTGTTGTTTAGTGACAGTGGCAAGGTAGTGGCGTCGAGCGGTTGGGATATGCATCAAACATTGCCGCCTGTCGAGGCGGAAATTCAAACCGAAAATGCCGATGGCGAAGATCGATTTGATAGCCAAATGGACATTCACTTGAACGGCCAAAAGTATGGCGTGTTGCGTTTTGGCATGTCGACTGCGTTTCTAACTATCGCGACAGCACAGTTGCTGCGTCAGAGTGTGCTTATTGCCGCAGTGGGACTCGCACTTTCGATCACCTTGTTGATGGGCCTGGGTTATTGGCTTACACGCCATCTTGGGCGTCTCACGCGCGCTAGCGAGCAAGTCACATCCGGTAATTTCGTTATTACCCTGCCAATAGAAAGTGACGATGAAATTGGCAAACTCACCGCTGCTTTTAATCTTATGTCTGAGGTCATACGCAGACGTATCTCTGAATTACAGTACGCCGAAGAAGTGCAAAAAATTTTGCTGGTGGAGGCACATCAGGAACAGGCGCGTTTAGCCTCGCTGCTCTCTGCGATGAATGTCGGTATTCTTTTTGAAAGCGCGGATAACCGTGTGATCTACGTTAATCCAGCTTTTCGGCGTATTTGGTCGATTGGCGATTCGGTGCAATTGACGGGAGAGACAACACAAGAAGCACTGCGCCATTCGGTCAACATGCGAGTCGAGGCGGATCTTTTTTCTAGTCAGATTTTGCATGAGTTTAGCAGTGAAGATGTCAACGAAGGCCGTGACATCGCCACGACCGACGGCCGCGTGCTAACGCAGTTTACCTATCCCGTTTGTGACAAGGAAACACGCGTTATCGGACATTTGTGGATTTACCAAGATGTAACACATGAACGCCAGACCGCGGAACGGCTAATCTATTTTGCAGAACGCGATTCGCTTACAGGTTTGTATAATCGCCATCGCTTCCACGAGGCGTTGTCACAAATGCTCGCTGAGGCGCAGCGACGCGAGTTGCGCGGCGCCTTACTATTTTTCGATCTTGATGGGTTTAAGTATGTCAATGATACGTACGGGCATCGTGCTGGCGATGCCATATTAATCGGGGTAGCGAGTGCCGTAAGCACGATGGTTCGGCGTCACGAAATTTTTAGCCGCTTGGGTGGTGATGAGTTCGCGGTTCTCGCTCCAAACGCCAGTGAGGAAGACGCTACTCGGCTCGCCGAACGTATAGTTCAAGCGATTTCTGAAATTCCGTTTAGTTTCGAGGAGCAGCCGTTTTCCCTTACCGCGAGTTTAGGGTTGGCGCTCTATCCGCAGCACGGCAAGGATTCTGACGAGTTGATGGCGCACGCCGACGCCGCGATGTACCAAGCTAAAGACGCCGGTAAGAACGCATGGCGTATTTATCGCCCCGAGCTAGGTGTGTCGAATGAAATGCTTAGTCGCACAGTATGGAGTGAGCGCATTGGCCATGCCTTGGAAAATAAGTTGCTACGCTTGCATTTTCAAGGCATTTTCAAGGCTTGCGATGGAGCGTTGTCGCATCTTGAGGTGCTCGTGCGAATGCAAAATAGCCCAAGTTCCACACAGATGATTATGCCCGGTCTATTTCTGGAGGCAGCCGAAAAATCGAAGAAGGTTCTAGACATTGATCGCTGGGTATTACGTGAAAGTATTATGTTGCTGGCTCAGTCGCCGCAAATTCCGCCCTTAGCGGTGAATATCTCGGCAGCATCCTTCGACGACCCCACGTTATCGCAGCTCATCGCCCAAACACTCGCTGAATTTGGCGTCGAACCCGAGCGCTTATTGATTGAGCTGACAGAAATCGCTGCGGTATCTGACTTGCGGGATGCGCAGCGCTTTATTGAGGCGATGAAAAAAATCGGCTGCCGCACTTGCCTTGACCACTTTGGCGCCGGTTTCTCGTCCTTTGCATCGCTTAAAATTTTAAATGCGGACATTCTGAAGATTGATGGCAGGTTCATTCGCAACATTGGAAATCATCATGACAACCAAGTGTTTGTGAAGTCCATCGTGGCCGTCGCAGGCGGTCTGCATAAGGCGACGGTGGCAGAATTCGTCGAAGACGACGAGTCCTTAGCAATGCTCAAGACCCTTGGCATTGATATGGTACAGGGCTACCGCTTAGACATGCCTCGTGGCGAACACCCCGCCTTGCTGGGGGCAATTCACTGAGACGGCGGCAATCGTGTCGTAGCCTTGGATTCCCGCCTGCGCGGGAATGACAATTCGCTATTCATCACTGATGAACGGTTAGGATATTTACTTGCCCGAGGCCACATCTCCTAACAATTGACTAACCACTTCCTGAAAATACGGTTTTTCCTTCAAGCTTGCGTAGGAACCAGGGAAATAGCTTAGCGTGATGTCGGCGCTAAATTCATCGAAATTATTCAATACGATCGCGCAGCGTTGGTCATGGGGGAGGCGTGTGTTATCGATCATAGGGAAGTCGTAGAAACCTACCCAAAATTCTGCAACGCTGCTTTTTAAATCGTCGGTGGGTTCATGTGGCGTAGTAATTTCCAGCCGGATGCGCATTTCTCGCGATTTAAAATCGACTTCCAACACATAAATTTTGAAGCTGCGGTCTATGCCGCCAACCTCGAGCGTACCCGGATCAAGTTGTATGCCACCGGGTGTATTGCGCAAAGTTTCCATGTCGATGGTGCGATCCATGCTCTTTCCCGCACCCTCTAGCACCATGAGTTGTTTGCGCGTTACTTCGCGGGCCACACGCTCAAGTCGCAGCAGATAGTCCGTATTTTTGTTGTCGCCATTAACAATCTGTTTATTGAGGTGAGTGAACAGAGGCTTCAGATTAAGCGATTCGTGGAAGTTGTAGGCTAAAAGCTCCAGGTTCAATACTTTATCATCGACAGAGCTGGAGGCTGGGTTGAGGAAGGTTTGAATAATGCTGACAAACATGTCTTTGCGCAAGGCGCTTTCTGATTCCTCGCGCTTGCTCATTAATTCGGTATACAGACGCACGCGCGTTTCAGTCGCTTGTTTCTCTTCAAGAAATTTGGAGCCGAAGAAACCAAGACCGCCGACAGCGATGGCGGCGAATAAACCACCGACCGGTTTTAAGATGATATCGATCTTATCCCATTTATCTTTGCCACTCGCCTCCATGCCTACTTCCTCTTAAGCGCGTTCGCGTCGAGAATTAAGTCATAACGTGCCGAATGATCCGAGCTGAAAACATCGATGCTAGGTGTCTGAGTTCCGACCGACACTTTGAGCGTAAGCTTGCCTTTTTCCGGGACAAATAATCGATAGCCGCCGGTTGCATCGGTTTCTGTGGTGTAGTTTTTATCGGCGGCAACAACTTCAATTTTTGTGCCCTTCGGCAGTGGTTTGTCGCCTTGGCTAATAGTGCCAAATATTTCGCCAGCGATCGCGTTAACGCCAAAAAGACTGGCTATTGCGAATAATCCGAAGCGTTTCATTATGGGTTCCTTTCTCGATAGGGTGTGATACTAAAAATTGTCATTAACTATGGGAAATGTTTGGTCAGAAAAGACATTCAAGCCTCTACGCGAGCGTGAATTGTAACGCATCGCGCCGTGCGGCTACATAAATCTCTGATAATTTGGTGTTGAACCCAGATGAAAAATCTCGGTTGAACCCAGATTTTCCATTAGCCTCGTAGCGAGGGTGCGCAAGGTGCTGAAGAGGGGCGAAAAAAGAAGAAAAACAGTCGGAGGCGTAGTCACTCTACGGTGACAGACTGTTTTTCTTCTTTTCTCG
>JANPPH010000383.1:0-12528 GCA_031428395.1 Gammaproteobacteria bacterium | reverse complement strand
CTGCGATTTGCCAACCACAGTGACTTTGGAAGAAGGTAAAGAAACAGTAGTTTCTTACCTCGTGCCAGAGGAATATGTCATTCCTGGACTTGGTGTGTACTATGCAACCACCTGTCAGCAATGCTCGGCAGCTTGCGGAATCCATGGCCGCGTACGTGAAGGCCGCGTATTAAAAGTTGAAGGCAATCCCGAATCTGCCATAAGCAACGGCAAAGTCTGCCAAATGGGGCAGGCAGGGGTGCAGGGCCACTACAATCCCGACCGTATACGTGCACCGTTGATGCGCAAAAACGGCACCTTGGCGGAAGTCACCTGGGAAGAAGCACTAGAAGCTATCGAAAAGAAAGTCGGGCCATCGTCGGGTATCAACGGCGAGCGCTTCGCATGGGTGACTGGCACGGTCAGCGGTCATCAAGCCGTATTAATTGACTCCTATCTAAGCGCTGTTGGTTCAAAAAATCATTTTATTCATGAAGTGGTCAGCAATGGCGTTAGCCAAGCGGTAAGCCAAAACATGCTGGGTGAGGCGCAGCCTCGTTACCGAGTTGATAAAGCGAAGTTAATTTTATCCTTTGGTTCTGATTTCCTTGGCGCTTCTGCGTCCCCAGTACATTTCGCTACGCAATACGCTAAATTCCGATCGGCGCCCCGTGGAATGCTAGTTCAGGTTGAGCCAAAAATGACGCTGACCGGTGCAAATGCCGACCTTTGGTTGCCAGCCCGGCCTGGTACTGAAGGCGTCTTGGCGATGGGTATCGCCAATTTGCTCGTCACAGAACAAGGTTTGGACGCCAGTGTGTTGCCCGCCGAAGTGCGTGATGCGCTACCCACTTACGACGTACAGAAAGTTTCAAAAATTACGGGCATTGCAGTAGAGCGTATTGATCAAATCGCGCGCCTGCTTAAGGAGCGCGCCCCAAGCTTGGTTCTGGTTGGCGCTTCGACAGAAGGCCATCCGCATGGATATCACGCAGCAGCGGCTGCAATGTTGTTGAACATCATGCTAGGCAATGTTGGGCAAACGATAGTTGCGCGCGGCGGATTCCCCTTCCCGCAACTTGACTCGAAACCGGGTAATAACAGCAGTTTGTTGGCCTTCGCTGAAGCCGCGGGCAATAAAGCCTACGATGCGGTGTTTATCTCCGGTGCCAACCCCGCGTATACGGCACCCAAATTCCTTAATCTCGATGACAAGCTAAAAAGCATCCCATTCAAAGTTGTGTTTACGCAGTTTATGGATGAGACCGCAGCGAAAGCTGACCTCGTGTTGCCTTTAGCGTCGCCAATGGAAGATTGGGGGACCTATGTAGCAAACTACCAGCCCGAACAGGCCGCGATTAGTGTGCAACAGCCCTTGATGGAGAAGCTTTACCCCACTACGCGAGGTTTCGGCGACATCGTACTAAGCCTTTTGAAGGCGCGTCGTCCGCAAGAGTACAGCGGTTTTACAGACTATTACGCTTATATCAAAAATGCGTTCGCCGCGTTACCCGCCGAACACAAAAACGGCCTCGACGACAAGGCGTTTTGGCAGCAGGCGTTACAGAAAGGTATGGTCAAAGTGACCACGGCAGACCAGCCGCTTATGCCTAAAGTTGCACCCATTACTCTGCCGGAATACCAGCAAGATAACGCCTTTCCTTATCACTTGGCGCCTTCCGCACGGTTAGGCTTGTGGGATGGTAGGCACGCGAATTTGCCTTGGCTGCAAGAAGCCCCCGACCAGGTTAGTAAGGTTGTATGGGGCTCATGGGCCGAAATGCATCCCACGACAGCTGGAAAATTGGGCGTGAAAAACGGTGAGTTCATCAAGCTCACCTCTGCGCAGGGATCTATCGAAGCTCCTGTGTACATTTACAAAGGTATACATCCCGATGTCATCGCAGTCCCAATGGGGCAGGGGCATGAGGAGTATGGTCGTTATGCAAAAAATCGTGGTGTGAATCCCCTTAAGATTCTTAATCCGGTAACGGACGCGACGACTGGTGAATTGGCGCTTTATGGTACCCGCGTCAGTGCAGCGCGTTCGGAGCACACTGAACCGTTTGCGTTGGTTCGGTTTGGCGGAAGCGAAGTGCAGGTGGGTCGGAAATTGGTGGCTACCGTCCGTGCGGACGTGCTTAACCGCACCGAAGGAGTGTAGAAATGTCATTGCAAAATATTCTTACCAATTGGTCGCGTTACCGCAAAGGTCACGAAGAAGGCGGCTTCCACAACTATGAACATATGTGGGGCATGGCCGTAGATCTGAACAAATGCATTGGTTGTAACTCCTGCTCGGTTGCATGTTACGCCGAAAATAATTTGGCTGTGGTCGGTAAAGAGCGTTTTAGTAAAAACCAAGGGATGCATTGGTTGCGGGTTGAACGCTATTGGGACGAGCCAAACATCGAGAAAGCAGGCGCTCAATTTCAAGAGCACGGCGGTAGTTTTTTGCCGATGATGTGTCAGCAATGTAACGCCGCAACCTGCGAGCCGGTTTGCCCGGTCGCAGCGACCTATCACACGCCCGATGGGCTGAATGCGCAAGTCTATAACCGCTGCATTGGTTCTCGTTATTGTTCCAATAACTGCCCATATCGTTTGCGGTACTTCAATTTCTATTCGTTTTACGAGGATTCATGGCCTGAGCCTCTTAATATGCAGCTGAATCCTGACTTGACTGTGCGTGACAAAGGCGTGATGGAAAAATGTACGTTCTGCGTACAACGTATTCGCGTAGGCAAGGACAAGGCAAAAATGGAAAACCGTAAGCTCGAAGATGGTGAGTTCACGACAGCTTGCGCGCAAGCCTGCCCTACCTCGGCGCTGGTTTTTGGTGATCTTCTTGATCCTAACAGCGGTGTAACCAAGCTTTGGAAGCAACATCAAGTGGAACTAGGTAAATCTGAGCAACACAAGGAAAATCCAGAGCTTCGCGGATACCGTGTTTTTGAAGGCCTAAACACTGACCCGAAAGTCATGTATTTAGAGCGGGTT
This sequence comes from Gammaproteobacteria bacterium, assembly GCA_031428395.1. GTDB lineage: Bacteria > Pseudomonadota > Gammaproteobacteria > JAADHS01 > JAADHS01 > JANPPH01. The sequence continues at coordinate 9,549 of JANPPH010000383.1, read as the reverse complement.
CGGGAAGTTTAGAGGCCCGTTCTGGGGACCAAACATCGGCACGTCTCGAAGCGGCTAAGCAGACAAGAGTGGTGGAACAGACGACATGAAAGACATTAACGAAGATATAAAGTGGGCGCAGATCAACAAGGATGTTCTGCGAAGCATGGAAAGTCCGCGCCTCGGTTATTGGGTGGCTGTGGCGGTGTGCTTGGCGATGATTTCCTGCGCTGTGGTAGCTGAGATTTATCAGTATCAAGTGGGTCTTGGACCCTCGAACCTCAATTGGCCGCAAATGTGGGGGCCGTACATCGCCACCTTCATTTTCTGGATTGGCATGAGCCATTCAGGGACACTATTGTCAGCTATTTTGCATATTATTCATGCTGACTGGCGTAAACCAATCTATCGTTTCGCAGAGGCAATGACGACATTCTCGCTGATGACTGCGGGTTTGTTCCCCATCATTCACCTTGGTCGTTTGTGGAACATGTATTGGGTGCTGCCCTATGTTACAGATCGTGGCATTTGGCCCAATTTTCGATCGCCGCTAGTGTGGGATGCTTTCGCTATTTCCACCTACCTTACATCGTCAGCGCTGTTTCTTTTTATCGGCATGATTCCAGACTTGGCTATCTGCCGCGACAACACAACCGGTTGGCGCAAAAAGTTGTATACGCTGCTGGCGCTAGGCTGGCGCGGTGATGACCGCCAATGGCGTAATTTCCGTAAGACCTATTTGTTAATGGCTTGCTTCTTAATCCCATTGGCTGTATCAGTGCACTCAATCGTGTCTTCTGATTTCGCGATGTCGATTATGCCCGGTTGGCACGTAACTACCTTCCCTCCCTACTTCGTGGCAGGTGCGTTGTATTCGGGTTGCGCAGCAATTATCACTCTGTTCATCATCTTGCGATATTTCTTCCGCTTTGAAGAGTACATGACTCTTTCGATCATGGAGAAAACCTGCAAATTGACATTTGCTATCGCGATGGTCTGGACTTACCTAAATTTGATCGAGTTCGCTACCACTTGGTACAGCCACGATATCCCATCCAAAGAGGTTTTGTTGCAGAAGGCATATGGTCCTTACGCGCCCTATTTCTGGATGATGATGTTTTGCGGATCGGTAGTGCCGTTCATGCTCGCCTTCAAGAAGTTCCGTAGGCATTTGCCTACCATGTTCGTGGTATCTATTGTGCTAAACGTGGGTATGTGGCTTGAACGGTGGATGATTTTAGCGCCGACGCTTGCAAACGCTTACCATCCAATCGCCTGGTCAACCATGTGGCCAGGTATAGTTCAGTGGGCCATCGTATTCGGTAGCTTTGGCTGGTTTGGATTGCTGTTCCTGGTGTTTGTGAAGATCTTCCCGTCAGTCTCGATGTATGAAGTGAAAGAGATGGTCTATCACCGTCGCGCCCTAGCCGGAAAAGATCCCGAAGCTGTATTGCACCGGCGTGATCCGGCCACTACGACTAGGCCCCATTCACCAGGATTAGAAGGAGCCTAAGCATGAAAAAATACCGCATCATGGGTTTATTCGCTAACTTCGAAGAAGCCTTTAACGTCATTGCTGAAATTCGTGCCAATAAAGTCCCAGGTGTGAGCGTGGACGACGTGACGACAATGTCGCCCATCGAACACCCAGAGATCGACGAAGTATTGGGGGAGCGTTCAGCGCCTGTTCCGTATTTCACGCTTTGCGGGGCGATTTTTGGTTTGACCTTCGGCTTTTTATTCTTGGCGTCTGCGCAAGCGACTTTCTTGGTGCAGCCTCAAGGTGGTAAGCCAGTTATACCGCTGCCTTCAAACATCGTCTTAACGTATGAAATGCTAATTCTATTTAGTGTTATTTTCACGGTAGTCGGGTTTATGACTCAGGCACGGATGTTCACCAAGCGCCCGAGTATTTACAGTGAAAAGGTAGGCTTGGATCAAATCGGCATCGTCTTGAAATTGGATGATAAGACGATTGAGCCAGCTAGAGCCCTGTTCAAAAATCACAAAGTGTTGGAAATTCGTGAAGAGGTGTTGCAATGAGGGCAAAAAAGTTACTGGGCTTTTGTTTTGCAGCCTCGTTGCCGTTGGTGACGCATGCGTGGCCTTGGTCCACAGATATGATGAACCAGCCGAGCATTAAGCCTCAGGAGTTGGGTCCCGGTCAAACAGAGATGGCGCCGTTTCCTAAGCATTCTATTCCCGTGCAGGGTATCCCGACGCAAGTGGCCAATCGGGATGAAGCTAAAACCTTAGCGAATCCGTTTCCCGTGTCCCCCGAGTCCTTAAAAACGGGTCGTACACTGTTTAGGATTTATTGCGCAGCTTGCCACGGCACGACGGGTAAATTAGAGTCGCCCGTCGCGAGCAAAATTGGCGCGATCAATCTAACAGACGAATACGTTCAGCATGAATTAACGGAAGGCTGGATATTTGGCACAATCACATTTGGTAGCTATGTGATGCCTGCTTATGGTATCCCTGCCGGCAATGCTGAAAGTCGTGGATCGAATGATTTGTCGGTCGAGGAACGTTGGCACGTTGTCAACTACGTCAAACACGGGTTGACGAAAGAGCAGGACAAAGTGCGTGCTGCATCCGCCACGGATGTTAAAAACTAACCGAGTAACAAGAGCCAGAGGGGCGATATGGAAAACTTTGGTAGCTGGTCGGTCTTAACGACTAACTTTTTAATTATCTTGTATTTGTCTTTGAACGGCATAACGCTGTCAGCGATACTTCACTTGGTGAATGGCAAATGGCGATTTCAGGTGAGAAACCTCGCGTGCTCACTCGCCTCATTGCAGCCACTCGCATTCATTATGCTGGTGGTGTTATTGGCGAATGGTGAATCGACATTCCCCTGGCTTGCGGATGTCAACAGCGGTGAACTTCATGTGCCCGGCTGGCTTAACTATAATTTCCTGGTTGCCCGCGAAATTATTGGTTTCTTCTTTATGGCGGGCATGTATGGGCTATTCATCAAATACCAGCACGAAAGTGAAATAGACAGCTCTTACCCCGTGCAGCGCCGGTTCAGGAATCTTGCACTAATGATCCCCGTGTTCTATGTGCTCTATGGCACGATGGTAGCGTGGGATTTCGAGATGACCATGTACCCAGGCTGGCACAGTGCAAGTTATGGTTTCTACCACTTCCAAAGCAACTTCCACATGTTCTTAGCCTTCTTCACGATCTTCCTATTCGTGTTGCATCGCAGTGGTAAGTTGGTCAACCCTCTGCCGGGTCATATCTTTAACTATATGGCGCAGTTTATCTTGGGTATGACCATACTGTGGACGTACTTGTATTTCACGCAGTACCTAATCATGTGGTATGGCCGTCTCCCTGTGGACATGATCCGTTACAACAACATGATGGAGAACATGTATGCCCCCTTATGGTGGCTGTTCCTTACGTGTAAATTTATTATTCCGTTTGTCACGCTGGCGATGACGCCAAACCGACACAACCCAAATGTGATTGTTGCAATTGCTTGCTTGATCGTATTCGGTACGTGGCTCGAACGTTATGTGTGGATCTCTGGCTCTGTTTCGCCACAGTACTATCACATACCTATGACCTCGTTCTTTGATATCGCGGTGACGGCGGCCGTTATTGCTGCTGCGTTCTTCTCTGTCCGATGGGCTTTAGGTCGATATCGGTTAGTGAAGTCTGCATAAACGGTGGTTTAAGCGTTAAAAAAGGGTGGCATAGCCACCCTTTTTTTCGCCTGGTTCCTCAGACTGCTGGTAATTCAGTAGTGCGAATCGAATAATATTGATACATTAGCCGGTCATGAACCCCTTGCTAGCCTTTGTGCAAAAAGACGGGCGACAAGTAAAAAAAAAAATAATAAGGAATTATATGCGTACGTCATGGGGAATGACTCTTGTCGTAGTGCTGGGTGTGGCTGGTTGTGGTGGCAGCGCCAAACCAACTTCGCCGCCGCAACTTGCCGAAGAACAGATTGCCACGAACTTTTCGCAGGTTGTAGAGGTCAGTCCCCCAAATATTGATCAGAGCGCCGATTCAATCGTCACCGAGTCTTTGAATCCAGCGGATCCAAACACAAGCTCTTCTAACGTTGCCGAAACAGTAAAGGACTCATTGCCGATCATTGATCCATTGGCCGCAACTTCAAGCTCGACCCTCGCCATAAACACGAATATTTCCGCTACTCCCGCGACTGCAACGTACAAATTTTATAACGCCAACGGATTGCATGCGGTCGACTCTGCTGCGGCGGGCAAAGCTATTCCGGTAGTTCTGGATAAAGTCTTTGCCGTAAGAGAAGTCCTGGCAGCTACGTTAGACAGTGTCGCCAATACCTTTGTGGATTACCACTCTTACGCGCAAGTCTATGTCTCAGAGGGGAAGCTGTTTAAAGTCAGCGCATTGAAAACAGGAACACTTATACCGCAGCAAATATCGAGCGAAAGCGAAATATCTAGTTCTCTCAATTTACCCGTAACCCTGTGTACTGCCGCGACAGTAACGGACTGGGTAGACCCGGAAAAATCGCAGTACGTTTATGCGCTTGCGGGGCCCGATGGCCGATGTGATACTCGCGCCGACAACGTAACGAAGATGGTTGCTCTTGACATGCCAAGCACTGCGGCGCCTGTCACGCTCGGTTTTTTTGAACCCCTGACGGATATTCGCAATGCCTCGGGTGCGATTGTTGGCCTCATCGGCATCGATTCTGCGCACAATCTCGTGAAAACAGACGCGAGTTTCGGAAGTCTTGAAATACTCAAGACCTCAGTTACTTATGCGCGAGCGTTGGCGCACACGCCAAGCCATATTGTTTTAGCCATTACTACGTCCAACGCCATTAGCGTGCAGCAATATGCAATCGATAGCTCGCAACTTTCTGAAACCCATCTGTATAGTTTTGCTCAAAACGGCAATAGCTACATTGGCGATGCCGTCAACGATGGTAGCAATATTTACTTCGTGGTAAACGATAGGGCAAGTCCGACCAGTTCATTATTCAGGCTGTCACTTGCTGCGACAACCGCTGACGCAGCAATTCAGATTGCCCAAAATGCTGGCGGATTTATGCGGGATATCCACTTGACGACAAATACTGTTGCTTATACCTGGGTAGCCCAAGATCGGGTGGCGCTTAAATCTGTGGCAAAAACATCGCCATTGAGTAGCGCCGTTGGTGCAGAGTTAACCAGTGTGCCTCTCAATACGCTCTTTGAAGTGCGTGCTAGCGCTGGCGGTTGGCTTTACTATGAAACCAAAACTACTGATAGCATCCAGACCGCGTACGCAATGTTTGAAGATGGCACTAAAGCGCAATTGCATGCACGGGCGACATGGCTAGGAGTGATATTTCCCACCCAAGGAAAATTCTATACCGCACTAGAGCCGACTTTATTAGTATTGAAGGCAAGTGAGGGTACGCTAACATCCTACGCTGCATCGTCGTTTTCCCACGTTGCAGTATTGGGAGCGGTAGCGCCAGATGCGGTGCGCCTGTCGCGTTTTGAGTCATTTGACGAGGCAGCGGTCTTCACCGGCGAATTGTCTAACGGTGACACGTTGGTCATGCTTGTGAACGCCGCGTTAGCAAACTCGCTGCTAAATGTCGCTACGGTTCCGTGCAATTGTGCCTTGCCCGGCCCGCCAATTCAGACGGTTTGGATAGGTCAGGCAGTTTTCGGCGGCGCAGCGTTCCCCACGCTTCCCGTAGCAACTGGCTCTAGTGGGGTTGCCACATTCCTCACGGATCTCGCAGCGACTAGCCCTAACTTCTCAATTAATTACGCTAGCGAGTTCTTTAGCAGCACGGCACCAGCGCCAGTATTTTGATTGCGTTTGTTGTGGGGGCAGCTGTTGGCCGCGAAAATTGAGAAATTACCCGCTTAAAAATATCGCCCAGCCGCAGCAACCGCGACCACAACCAGCCCCAATATCAAATTCACACCGACAAAACGTCTAATTTGCGCGAGTCGTTGGCCAGCCGCCGGTAAATCATTCTGCGCCAACGCCTGGTTAAAACGTCGATAGGGGCCAAAAAACACGTGCAGATAAATCAGAATCATTACGATGCCAAGCGTCTGCATGATGTGCACATGCATACCTAGCGAACGCATGCCGCCGAAGGCGCTAAAAATCATCCAATATCCTGATACTGGCAAAATGATTATTGCTGCCCAGACCCAGGGGAAAAACTGCGCAAAGGTGCGCGACCAGAGCGCCAGCCGTATATTCGTGTCGAGTGGTAGTGCGGCGGGGCGCAATACTTGGTGGGCGAAAAACATGCCACCGACCCAGATGACGGCGGATAGTACATGTAACGCAATGGCGACGGATAACATAGGATGCACTCGTTGTTGGTGATGAGCGATTGTACACCCAACGTGCTAGGCATTTTAAACCCAGATTTTCCCTTAGCCTCGTAGCGAGGGTGCGCAAGGTGCTGAAGAGGGGCGAGAAAAGATTAAAAACAGTCGGAGGCGTAGTCACTCTACGGTGACAGACTGTTTTTCTTCTTTTCTCGCGCAGATTCAGTGCGTTGTGCGGCCGCAGTAGAGTGTTAATGGAAAATCTGGGTTAAAAACAGTTAGCCTTTTTGCGCAACGGTCACGCCCGGTGCGTGTTTTCTCAGCCAGCCCACAATACGTTTAAGCAGTAAATCTTCCATTGCTGTAAAGCCGCTATCGGCGCCGATTATTTTCATTTGCCGGTATGCGATGTAGCCCGTTTTGTCTACAAACGGCGTTCTCGCAACCGCCGATTGTTTGAATGAGTCTAATTTTTGGCTTTGGAATGCTTTAATGCCTGCCTTTTTTGCGGCGGTCGCACGAGTCTCCGCCGAGCCAACTACTTCTACGCGTGCGCTTGTGCCGAAGATGTCGAGCATTGGCATGGTGATTTTCTCTATCAACGCAAGCGTATCTATTTTGGCATCAGCGCCTTTGAAATAGCCAACGTTTATGCCGACGAACGCCTTGATTTGCGCAGCATCCGCTGATGCTGCATAAGCTGCCGCTGCAATTGCCCCCATACCATCGCCAATGATTACAATATTAGTGATGCCTTTGGCGTGCAAAAAATCGGTTGCCGCTTTGATGCGGGAAAAAATCTCGCTCAATGCAGCGCTATAACCCACGAGTGTTTCGCCAGAAACGAGCGGCAATTGCAGTGATAACGTTGACCAGCCAAATTGCGGCAAGCCCTTGCGTAGAGGCTCAATGACCGCAGGCCAATTAGCATGAGCGCCGTTGTCATGCAGTAGTATGGCGCCGCCTTGAGCGCTGCCCGTAATCGTTTCCGAGAAAATGGCGAAGACTTTGTGGTCTCCGACTTGTAAAGACGCTACCTCACCCTGGGCGAGTTGGCGGCTTAGTTGGTCGATTAAGCGCTGCTCCGCAGTGCCTTTAACTTCCGCCGCCACCGCGCCAAATGCCATCAATAACCACAAAAAAACAACAACAATGCGATGCATAAATCTAGTCTTCGTGATCGATACGAGCCTGCTTTAGTATCGGTGTCGCGCAAATTAAAGTGAGCGGCAGGTAGGCGATAGCGTGAAAATGGGGCGGAATTGAAGTAAACTTAGGGGTTTGCTCACGCGGAGAAATCACGTCCGCAGGAACTCATGAGCTAGCTGCCAGGGTCCGGGCGATAACAATTACTAATTTTAAAATCAACGAGGCCAGTGTCATGCCAGATTACAAAATCGCTCCCTCCATTCTCTCCGCCGATTTTGCGCGGCTTGGCGAAGAAGTGGACTTAGTCCTTAAATCCGGAGCGGATATTGTCCATTTCGATGTCATGGACAACCATTACGTACCCAATCTCACTATTGGGCCGTTGGTATGCGAGGCTTTGCGCTAGCATGGCGTTACCGCAGAAATTGACGTGCATTTAATGGTGAAGCCAGTAGATCGCATCATTCCCGATTTTGCCCAAGCAGGCGCCAGTTACATTACGTTCCATCCAGAGGCGAGCGATCACATTGATCGTACGTTGCAATTGATCCGCAGCAGCGGTTGCAAAGCGGGTTTGGTCTTTAATCCGGCCACATCGCTTGATTATTTGAAACATGTTATGGACAAGATTGACATGATTTTGTTGATGTCAGTCAACCCTGGTTTTGGCGGCCAAAAATTCATTCCGCAGACACTGGAAAAATTGCGCGAAGCGCGCCGGTTGATTGACGCAAGCGGCCGCAACATTCGTCTTGAAATTGATGGTGGTGTCAAAGTCGACAACATTCGCGAGATAGCAGAAGCAGGCGCAGACACGTTTGTTGCCGGATCTGCCATTTTCAGTACGCCGGATTACAAGGCCACAATTGACTTAATGCGCGCCGAGTTGGCGAAAGTCGGAAAGAAGTAGGGCTTAGCTATGTCAGTTATTCGTCGACCACAAATGGTATTGATCGATCTCGACGGCACTCTCGTCGATAGCGTGTCTGATCTTGCGTATTGCGTTGATACGATGATGACCAAGCTTGATCGCCCGGCTTGGGGGGAAGAGAAAGTGCGCGAATGGGTGGGTAATGGCGTTGAGCGTTTGGTGCGGCGAGCACTAATTGGCCAATTGCATGGCGAGCCGGATGAAGGCGCGTTTGCGCAGGCGTTGCCGATATTCATGGATCTATATACGCAGAATGTCTGTGTCCGCAGCTTCTTGTATCCTGGCGTTGAAGAGGGCCTGCGCTATTTGCGCACAGCGAAATACAAAGTCGCCTGCGTGACGAATAAGGCCAGCCGCTTTACCGATCCACTGTTGAAGCAACTGGGCATTTACGATCAATTCGATTTAGTGGTCAGCGGCGATACAACAGCCAAGAAAAAACCCGACCCCATGCCCTTGCTTTATGCGGCACAACAATGTGGTGTCGCGCCCAGCGCATCGTTGATGGTTGGTGATTCATCCAACGATGTCACGGCCGCGCGTAGCGCTGGATTCCAGATTGTTTGTGTACCCTACGGCTATAATCACGGGGAAGATATCCGGTTGTCAAAGCCGGATGTTGTGATTGAGTCCTTGGCTGAATTGCGCCTGTTACTTGACCAGGCAACGTAGTAGCGATGGTGCTTTTGTTGAGCCTCGCCACGTGACGGTGCGGCTAGGAAGCTGGATTACAGGATGTTTTTTCGGTTGTAGGTTAGGAATATGACGCCCACACAGTTTGCAGACTTGGCAAGCCAAGGTTATAACCGTATTCCGCTCATGGCTGAAGTATTGGCCGACCTTGACACGCCTTTAAGCACCTACCTTAAGCTCGCCGATGGCCCGTATTCTTATCTCTTCGAATCCGTTCAGGGCGGTGAGAAGTGGGGCCGTTATTCCATCATCGGTCTACCTTCACGCGAAATCATTCGTGTGCATGGCCGCAGTATCACTGTCGACAGAAACGGTGACATATCGCATTTGACAACACCCGACCCCTTGGCGTGGGTGGATGAGTTTCGTCGTCAATTCAAGGTGCCTGATATTGAAGGCTTACCGCGTTTCAGTGGCGGACTCGTCGGTTATTTTGGTTATGACACGATACGTTATGTTGAGCCCTGCTTGGCCAGTAGCTCTAATCCCGATTTG